>JAHDGL010000074.1 GCA_020627625.1 Alphaproteobacteria bacterium
GAAAAAATTATTAGTAGCATAGGATTTAAAAACCAAGGCTTTGTTTGTTAGAAAATAGTAATTTATTATAGATAACCAAGTAGCATATAAAATTCTGGATAAATTTAAATATTAAGTTATAATATATGTATAAAGTAAACAAAATTTAATATAAAAATGACAATATTACAAATAAAAACAGCTCCAGATGCAGTATTATATCAAAAATCACTCAAAGTATCTTCTGTAGACTCTAATGTAAAAAAATTAATGGATAATATGTTAGAAACTATGTATTTAGATAATGGAATTGGCCTAGCAGCTAACCAAGTTGGTGTTTTAAAAAGAGTTTTAGTTATAGATATGCAAAATAGTGCTAAAGCAAAAACAGGAAAATACTATGATAATCAAATCAGACCTGAAGGTTTTTATCCAATTTGTATGGCAAACCCCAAAATTGTTAAATATTCAGGTGAGTTAGTAGAGGCAGAAGAAGGGTGTCTATCTTTACCAAAACAAAAAATAGTATTGCAGCGGCCTAAACAAATAAATGTTAAATATATTGATTATAATAATAAAGAACAAGAATTAAAAGCAGATGGCTGGCTTGCACGAGTTATTCAGCATGAAATTGATCATTTAGATGGAAAGCTTTTAATAGATTATATTTCTGAATGTTGAAAAAATAAATTTTTATATAATGTTTGGTAATTAAAATAAATAAATATGGAGTTAATTTAGTTATGGAAAATATAAATATGTATAATTTAAATCTAGATATAAAAGCAGCTTTAGCTGAGTATAAGCTAGTAATTAACAGAATGAGTGATGAAAAACAGCATAATTTATATAACATGCTTTTTACACTACAAAAACTTGGAGTAATTGGTTTTGGATATAGAATATTTGATCTAGAAGGTAATAGTGCACTATTTTCAACAAGTATAAAATGGAATAAAATTCATCAAGACAAAGAGTTTGAGCAGTCATTAAAAGAGCATATGTGTTATGAAGTTCTTGCAGCGAAAAAAAATAAGCAAAGCTTATTTACAAGAACAGGAGATAAAATTAATACTTCCTACCTTGCTAAACTACAAAAAGCAGGAATAAATAATAGTGTAGTAAAATATATTTTTACAAAAAATCAAGTAGAGGCTTATTATTTTGTGTGTTCTTCTCCTGAACAAAGAGATTTAGTACTAGATAATTTATTTTTAATAAATAATTTGATAACTAAATCTAAAGCTTCACTTGATTTTATTACTAATTCTAAAGAATTTAGCTTGAAAAAAGCAAAAATATTTAGTAAACATATAATAGATAGAGTTTGGTCTAAAAATTTTACTCGCTCTAATCATGAGATAATAAATTTTTATATAGAAGATAAATTAGTGCCATTAACTTTAAGAGAAGCAGAATGTCTAGCTTTTATAAAATGGGGAGTAAGTAATATTAATATTGCTCAAAATTTAAAAGTTTCTGTTTCTACCATTAAAGAAACTATTTCGTCTTTGAAAGATAAATTATCAGTTTTGACAAGGAAAGAGTTAATAAATGTTATAAGAGACCAAAATATAACTTCATATTTATATCTTCTGGAAACTTACGGGCTAAAAATATCATTAGGTGATATAATGAATACCAAAAAATAATTTAATTTACAAAGTGCACACAAAATCACGGAGATTGCCTTATAAGATTTATGTAGTTTTTTAGCTATTTGAGCCCTATTCTCTATCTCTTAGCACTTTTGCAAGTAATTCAACTAATTCGCATCTTTGGGCTGGAGATAAAATATCTAGCATTTCGCTAATTGGCACAATCGCTGAATGATTATTCTTAACTGGTTCAAATGGATCTGCGCCAAATTTAATTAATTTCATTATTCCGTCAAAATTCTTGCGCTCTGCAATTTCAAAAAGTTGAAGATTTAACTCGAATTGTCCTTTTAGCAATCCTTCTTTCTGATATTTGGATAAATGATCCATTTTATGAAGGATCTTTTTTGTAAAAATAGTACCTGGATTTTTGTTGTTATCTGGTTTTTGTTCGTCTGTCATTATAAATTCCCCATCTTGATTTAAAATTAAAGGCCCAACTCAAATATTTGAGCCTCAATAGAAATAATCAACTTGAAGAAAAAACATCCCTCAAGCGATCGGGGTGTTCAAAAACCGCAAATGACAGCTGAGTAATTTTTAAGCGCAAAGAAAATTACGCTCTGTACATAGTTACTACCACCCCAACCACAGATTTGGGGTAACATAATTTATGGCACATGTTTAGCCTCATTTGCGGAGTTTTGACACTCCAGAATAGCAACTTAGCTATTCATAACTTTAATTCTACTATTAATTTACATTGACGTCAATAATAAATTAATTATTGTTTTAAACTGTCAATGTCAACTAAAAAGAGGGCAGAAAAGCGCACAAAAAAGGTATTGTATATTTAACTCCCGTTTATGCAGTTTCATTGTATCGCTTGGACTATTATATATAGCGTTCAGTCGTCATTTTTGCCTAAATTTTAATTAAATATACAATACCACATAAAATTAATTTTGGGTAAAATAAGCAGAAAAGGGAATTAGCCGCAATT
>JAHDGL010000075.1 GCA_020627625.1 Alphaproteobacteria bacterium
AAAAAAATAAGTCTTATTTTGTGATGAGATTTTAAGGTGTAAATGATGGGGTTTAGGCAGAATATTAGGCAAAAAAAAATTTTTTACGGAATCATGTTCTTGTATATTTTGATTCCTTTAAGCATTTTTTTAGGATGGATTCCCTATGAAATGAGATATTATGCCATGACTTTCTTATTAATGGCAATTAGTTTATATGCAATTAGTGAGTCTTTTGATAAAAAAAACTTAGGTTTTAGATGGGATAATTTTAAAAAAGCCTTTTTTTTGCATGCCATTATTAGCCTACCTCTTATAATTAGTTCAGTTATTTTAGTGAGAATATTTGAAACAGTAAGAACATTAGAAGCACCAGAATCACTAGGTTTTTATATAATGTATCTAACCATATCAGGACCAGTTCAAGAGTGGTTGTATCGAGCAGTGCCTTTTGCTGCAATAAAAAAGCATACTCAATGGAATAAAAATATCCAAATATTAGTCCTTAGTTTTAATTTTGCTTGGCTACATATTATATATCACGATTGGATTATTTACCTTGCTTCTTTGATAATGGGAACGATATGGACAATAATATATACTCGATATCCTAATTATGGGGCGATAGCAATAGTACATGCTTTAGTAGGCTTTATTGCCATTTGGTTTGGTATAATCTAATAGATGTTATTTTGAAAAATAAAGAGATTTCTTTATTATTTTTTTTATTAATAGACTTATCCACATTTTAATAACATTAGGAAAATATTTATTTAATAAATCAAATACATTGACTTAACTTTGCGGCATCATTTAAAATACATCAAATAATGAGAATCGAAGAAGTCAAACTATTTTCAGCGTCTGCATCTCGATATTTAGCAGAAAAGATTGCAGATTATTACAATGAACCATTAGGAGATTTGGTTTTGCAAAAATTCAGTGATGGAGAAATGGCACCTGTTATTAATGAATCTGTAAGAGGAGCTTATGTGTTTTTCATCCAATCTACTTTTGCCCCTGCAGATAATATTTGGGAACTATTATTAATGATAGATGCAGCTAAGAGAGCATCTGCTAAATACATTACGGCAGTCATTCCTTATTTTGGTTATGCAAGACAAGATAGAAAAGATAAAGCAAGAGTGTGTATTGCTGCAAAATTGAAAGCCAATTTGTTACAAGCAGCGGGAGCAGATAGAATCATCACATTAGATTTTCATGCTGACCAGTTACAAGGCTTTTTTGATATTCCAGTAGATCATTTAAAGAGTGATTATATCTTTATGCCTTATATTAAGAAATTGAATTTAAAGAATGCTGTTTTTGCTTCTCCTGATGTAGGTGGTGTTAAGAGAGCTAGAAAATATGCTAAGAATTTTGATAAACCTTTAGTAATTTGTGATAAGAATAGAGCTAGACCGAATGAAATAGAAAGCATGACAATTATAGGTGATGTTAAGGGGAAGGATGTTATTTTAGTAGATGATTTAGTAGATACCGCTGGAACACTATGTAAGGCTGCAACAATTCTAAAAGAAGAAGGAGCCAAGACGGTTAGAGCTATTTGTACTCATCCTGTTTTGTCTGGTCCAGCCTATGATAGAATAGAAAACTCTGATTTAGAAGAATTAATAACTACGGATACTATCCCTTTAAAAAAAGAAATTAAAAAGATAAAAGTATTATCTACAGCAAAAATGTTTGCAAGGGTCATTAAAAATACTCATGAAAATAAATCTATATCTACATTATTTTGGGAATAAATTAGAAGAAATCAATTAAATAATAAAGAATTTTCTTTATTATTTTGTTTGTGCTGTTAGTGGAGGTATAAGCTGTATATTTTTTTATTAAAAACTTTATAATTTTAAAGAAAAAGTAATATCTTTGCACACCGTTTGGAAAAAGATTATTCAAGCTATAATTAATTATCATGGAAAAAGTAGCAATTCAAGGCGAGATAAGAAGCAATTTGAGCAAAAGTGCAACTCGTCAATTAAGAAGAGAAGGAAAAGTACCTTGCATTATATATGGAGGTAACGATAATGTAACATTTTATGCCGATTCATTATCTTTTCGCGACATAGTATATACAGCAGATTTTAAATTGGCTGAAATAACAGTTGATGGCAAAACGCATACTTGTATTTTAAAAGATTTACAAATGCATCCAGTAAAAGATACTATAGAACATATAGATTTTTTACGTTTAATCGAGGGAACACCTATTAAGGTAGATATTCCTGTTCGTTGTGTAGGGGCTTCTCCTGGAGTAAAATTAGGAGGAAAACTTCAACAAAAGATAAGAAGAGTAAAGGTTAAGACTTTACCTAAAGACATCAAAGATCATTTACAAGTTGATATTTCTTCTTTAGAATTAGGACAATCTGTTAGAGTAAGAGATATTGAGGTTGGAGAAGATATGCAGATTATGAATCCTGCTGCTGCACCAGTAGCAACAGTTGATATTCCTAGAGCATTGCGTTCTGCTGCTGCAAAAGAAGAAGCAAAAGGTTAAAAAATATTTATATTTATATTCCATATTAAAGTCAGCTTTTTTAAAAAAGCTGACTTTTTTTATTTTTATC
>JAHDGL010000076.1 GCA_020627625.1 Alphaproteobacteria bacterium
GTTATTTCTGCTGCAATTAGCTTCGCATCAATTTATTTAATGGTTCAATCGAGTATATATCTATTGAATATTAATTTATTAAATAATAATTCCAACTCTTCTTCAAATTCTTCTTTAAATAAATATTCATTATTTCTAGGGCATTTTGGTTTTGGCATGCTCGCCTTTAGTATAGTTATGAATAGTTTGCTCGCACAAGAGATAGATTTCGCAGGTAAAATAGGCAAACGAATACAAGATCAAAATATTTCTGTAACATTAAATAATGTAAAATTTGCCGATGCAGTAAATTATTACAGGCAAATTGCAATATTTACTATTGAAAAGGAGAGGGGTAATTCTGTGATTCTAAAACCTGAAAATCGTTTGTATAAAATTGAAAATACATTATCACAGGAAGTAGATATTTATTCTTTTTTATTTTATGATTTTTACGCTGTTTTAACTAGAATAGACAAGGATATTATTTATGCTAAGATATATTACCAACCTTGGATCAGCATCATATGGTTGTCGGTTTTTATGATTGCTTCTGGTTTTTTTATGTTATTTTTTAATAAGAAAACGAGTTATTATAAATAATCCGAATTATGTATAAAAGAAAATTTAGTTAATTTTAATACACAGAAAATCTAGTTAATTTTAATCTTACTAATAAATCTAGCAAAATCTTTTACATCAGTAAAGTCCTTGTAAACAGATGCAAATCTTATATAAGCAACAGGATCTATCTTAGCAAGTTCTTGCATAATTAATTTCCCAATCATACGTGAATTAATTTCTTTAGAAATAGAACTTTCAAGTTGAATTATTATTTTATCCGTAATTTTTTCAATTTCTGCATCTGTGACATTTCTTTTTCTTAAAGCTGTAGAGATAGAATTTAATATTTTAGTTCGATCAAACGGTCTTTTTGCTCCAGTTCTTTTAACAACAATTAGCTCTCTAATTTGTATTCTTTCAAAAGTCGTAAAACGTCTATCGCAGTCAATACAATGCCTGCGACGACGAATTACTTTTCCTTCATTTGTATCTCTTGAGTCTTTTACAACAATATTAGTTGATTGACAAAATGGGCACTTCATAATTTTACTATATAGATGCGAGGTACGAATTCGCGCTTTTAATTTATCTTTTTATTATATATCGGAAATTTTGCATTTAACTCTAAAACTTTCGTAAATACTTCCTGTTCTATCTTTTTATTTTCCTCTGAATTTTTCAATCCATCAAGAACATCTGCTATCAAATTACCTACTATTTTAAATTCTTTTTCAACAAATCCTCTGGTTGTACATGCCGGAGTTCCAAGACGCACGCCCGATGTAACAAAAGGTGAGGTGTCATCAAAAGGTACTGTATTTTTGTTAGAAGTTATACCAGCATTATCCAAAGAGCTAGAAGCGAGTTTACCGGTAATAGCTTGTTTACGTAAATCTAAAATTACAATATGATTATCTGTACCACCAGTTACTATATCGTACCCTCGATCTTGTAGAGTTTTACCAAGAATTCTAGCATTAGCAATGACTTGCTTTATATAAGTTTTGTAATCGTCGCTTAATGCCTCCTTAAACGCAACAGCTTTCGCAGCTATCACATGCATTAATGGGCCACCTTGAAGGCCTGGAAAAATACCTTTGTTAAATAATTTACCTAATTCTATATCATCTGATAAAATAATACCTCCGCGTGGACCTCTTAGAGTCTTATGAGTAGTAGAAGTAACTACATGCGCATGCGGAAATGGACTAGGATGCTCTCCTGCTGCAATAATACCCGATATATGCGCAATATCTGCCATTAAGTAAGAACCTACCTTATCAGCAATTTCTCTAAAACGTTTAAAATCTAATTCCCTGGTGTAGGCAGAAAAACCAGCGATAATAAGTTTTGGTTTATGTTTTAATGCTAAACGCTCAACATCATCATAATCAATTAAATGCGTCTTAGGGTCAACATTGTAAAATACTGGATTAAACCATTTGCCAGAAAGATTTGGCGCAGCCCCATGTGTCAAATGCCCACCGCAATCAAGAGACATTCCTAATATAGTATCTCCAGGTTTTATCAGAGCTAAGTATACAGCCTGATTTGCCTGCGATCCAGAGTGTGGCTGAACATTAGCATAAGAGCAATTAAAAAGCTTCTTAAGACGTTCTATAGCTAAATTTTCTGCCTTATCCACTTCTGAGCAACCACAATAATATCTTTTATTAGGATAGCCCTCTGCATATTTATTAGTCATTGATGAACCTTGCGCATCCATTACTGCTTGACTGGTAAAATTCTCAGATGCAATAAGTTCTATATACTGATCTTGTCTTTTTTGTTCTAATTTTATGGCTTCATAAATTTCTGGATCTGTTACTGATAATTCTTGGTTTAATTTACTCATTAAGTGCCTCTTAAGATTTATTTTTTTCAATATTATTATAATGTTTAGTTATTTGGACATTATTAGTTATTTGGACATTAGTTTAATTACAATATTTTTTTCAAAAAATTTAATGCAAACTCTATTCCTGATGCGTCAATAGAATGTTTTAAATTTTGTACTATAAGC
>JAHDGL010000020.1 GCA_020627625.1 Alphaproteobacteria bacterium
GAATGTGCCAGCCATGCACGATATCTATAAAGCTATATCCTTTTTCTTTAAAGAACACCCTCCAGTGTTATAGTAATTTACAATATTATTAAATTATAAAAATTGTTTTCTTTATTTTCCTCCTGAAATTAATTTTTTGCGCCCGTTCACAGATCCACTAAGGAGTTTTTACAAGTTGCAATATAGTAGAGAATGGGTTTTTTTCCTGTAATTTAGCAGTGGCATATATTGACTTAACTCTTTTGATAAATCTGTCGCCACGATCTGACCAAGTATGGTACGAGTTTTTTCTGTATTTGACATGATGCTTGTGCCCGTTCGCAGATATAAAAACACAAGTATATTGACATACAGTTCAAGTTAACCCAGAATTGTAATTCATTGCATCACAATTAATCCGAGGATTTACTTTTGTTGTACTCGTACTCCCTAATCGCATCTTGAATACGTTCGTTGCGCAATAACTCCTCGTGAGGAATTTCATAAATTTCGCAACTGCTAAGGTTAGTTGCTAATATTGTTACAATCAAAATATTGGATAATTTCATAAATATAAAATATTAAAATATTAAAAAAATACATTGTTGTTCTAACATAAACATAATAACTAATCAAATGGATTTTAATGTTATGTTGAATAACATAACATTAAAATCCAGTTGTTAATAGCATTTTTTATTTAAAGATCGATAACATCAATATTATCATTACACCCCATTAATAATTCAAGTGATTCTAATGCATTATCAGAAAAACATAATTCTGATAAACTACATTTTTCATCCTCAGTTATAAAACCTGCCCCTAAATCCACTAATTTACTTATATATTCTACTCCATGCTTTTTTATAAACGAATCAAATAGTTTTGGATGATTGAGTATTTCATTGTCATAAGTTATTTTATCGATAAAAAATATGTTACATTCTTTATTAAAACTCGCAGATATTTCAGTTTCAAGATTTTGCTTCATATTTCTTGAACGCGCTTGATAAGCTTGAAACTTTACATTAGAAGAATCATCTAGTTTTTTTGTCAAACCAATCCCAGTTAGATTATAATCTATTCCGCCTTTTGGTTTTGCCAGCGTGTGTTGCATAGATAGTTTTGTGAAATCATCAAGTTTATGTTCCATGCCAAGTGTAGTATATTTAGTTTGGCTTTTGTTAGTAAAGTGCCCATCTATAGATTTAATTTCTTGACGTTTAAATTCCATTCCTTTTTTAATATAAAATTCACTGTTGTCGGATTTTCCCATTGGAGTAATTTTTAGATGAGGATTCACACTCACATTATTAGTATATGATTTTGGTTCTATTTGGTAGTGCTTTATGTTGCTTCCTATCATAGGACTAATATAGTCATTCTTAGGAAATATTCTGCCAGGTTCTTTTTCTATATCGTTATAATTTGTTTGGTTTTTTTGTTTGTTTAAAAAATGTGTTGATTTTCTTCCCATAATTTTTATACCTATTTTTATATTTTTAGTAATAATTAAATAATACAAGTACCAAAATTTTTAACTTTTTAAATCTTTAACCTTAGATTATGCCTAGCTAACTTTAGTACAACTTTAAATTGTTACATGTATTATTTACTCTGTCAATAATATTTTTAAAATTTTATAATCTATATACAAACTATTCTTAAATTCATATTTCGCAATAGAATAATTTACCATAGTAATTAAGTGCCATAGTACCCTAGTTGTAACAATTAATCATAGATTTAGGTCGTTTACTGATGTAAATCTTTTACAGATACAAGCTTGCTGTCATAATGAGATTAATTCATTTACTAATAATCTGAGTAATATAAAAAATTAGGTTCATTGTGAAATTATCCAAATCATCTAGCAGTAATTTATATAATAATAGTTCAGAAGAATTTATTCCTGTGGCTTGTCATTATGATCAGTACACATTACTTACTAAAAATGGTGAGCTATTACAAACAATCCAAATAAATGGTAATAATTCTGAGAAAATCACCAAGAATCTGCCTAATTTGCGTAAAGTTGTGAGGGAATCTATACATGATAATGTCGATTGTAAGAAACTTGCTTTCTGGGTGCATACTATTAGGAGAAAGGAAAATTTGGATGATGATACTGAATATAATAATTTCTTGTCAGCAAATATTCATGATATTTGGCGTCGTAAGAATTATTTAGATGATAAATTCGTAAATCATCTTTATATAACAGTGGTTTATCGCGCGCCGCATACTAAGTTTAAAGGTTTTAGTTCTTGGGTAAATTCGTTATCTACTAAAACTGTTAGTAATTTTGAGGAAAAATATTTTGCATCTGCTATTTCAGAGTTAAATAATATAGTAGATTCTATATTAGAAGGGGTTAGAGAGTATGGTGCGCAAAAATTATCAATTCGCATTGACAATGAAGATTGTTATTCGGACCCTATGTTTCTTTATAGACGTATTATGCAGTTAAATGAAGAAGATTGCCCCGTTCCTATTTCTGATATTTCCCTAGCACTTGCCTCGCATGAATATACAGTAGGAACGGATACTATAGAGGTAGTCGAAAATAATGATAAGAAGTTTGCTGCCTTAATGTCTATTAAAGAATATAAAGAAGTAGAATCCGACGCTTTGGAGCAGTTTTTACAAATACCTGTAGAAATGATTGCAACGGAAATATTTTACTTTGCTGATCGCGATGAAGTAGTTTCTTCTTTTAAAAATCAAGATTATATTTTAAAAGTCAGCAGAGACTCTAATTTAAGAGGGTTAAAAGGTCTTGATGTTATTATGGATGATAATCGTGATGAGGTGCGTTTTTGTTATCAACAAATTTCTTTCATGATAATTGGTGATGATCTAAATAATTTAAATAAACAAGTCAAAAAGGCTTCAGAGGCGTTATCGGAAATTGGTATTGTTCATGTGCGTGAGGATATAAATCTTGAAAAGACATTTTGGGCCCAGCTGCCTGCAAATTTTTCGTTTTTATCACGTATGCGACCTACAGTTTTAGGCAACACAGCTGCCCTTGCTTCTTTGCATAATGTTCCAATAGGTAATCGATATAATATATGGGGTAGGGCGATTACGTTACTTAGTACGAAAAAAGGCTCCCCTTATTTTGTCAATTTTCATGATCAAACAAATATTGGCACTACGTGTATTTTTGGCTCAAAGCAAACTGGAAAAACCACTTTATTAAATTTTTTAATATCAGAGGCTGATAAATATAATCCCACTAGTTTATATTTAACAAATAATATGGATTCTGCCTTGTATATCAAAGCAAGAGGAGGAAAATGGATCCAAAAAAATAAAAATATAATCAATCCATTGCTTTGTGACGATACATCAAAAAATAAAAAATTTGTATTTAAATTTTTCAAAATTATTGCAGGTCATTATTTTCATCCTCTTAGTAAGGATGAGCTCTCTGTACTAAAAACGTTAAGCTATTCAATATTAAAATTACCAAAAGATGAGCGTATTTTATCGTATATTATTCAAAACTTATATGATTCAGGTACTGCAGAATTAGAAGAATTATATAAGCGTTTATCTATATATTTACCTGAGCAACCTTATTATGGTATTTTTGAAGGTGAGAATACAATTAATCTATCTTCTGGTGATTTACTTGCTATTAATTTGCAAAGCTTTAATGACGATGAAATTCACGCATCTTCACGAGAAGTAGAAAACATTTCACAAGATTCTAATCATACAGAATTTCATCGTAATAATATATTAGGTTCAGTAAGAATGGGTATTATTTTAGCAGCTCAGAATCTTATGACTAATCTGGATGATGAGCCTAAATTATTTGTAGTAGATAATTTATCAGAGATTATGAATCTTAAACATTATAGGCGTTTATTTCCTGTATTGGCCAAAAATATGACAGAGGTTAATGGCGTATTTCTTAGCACTGTAAATCTAGATACATTAAGTAAATTACATACGGAAAGAGTTTCGAATAAATGGATTAATTCTATAAATACTAGTTTTATTTTGCCTTCAGAAATATTACCTAAATCTATTGATGAAATTTTAGATTTAGATCAACTTGAATTAGAGAAACTTTCTAAGGAAAATATTAAATCTCGTTCTTTTTTAATTAGGCAAGACGGGAAAACTATAGTATCAGGTTTAAACATTAAAGATTTAGAAGGGTTAATTAGGATACTATCTTCAGGCGAAGAAGAGAGAGAGCTTTATCAAAAAATAGTAGAGAAATTTGGTGAACAAAACCCAGAAGATTGGTTGCAAGCAGTTTATGAAGGTCTTGAAAATATTATTTAATAACATGAATAAGGTTTCAAATGATTAAAAATATAACAATATTTTGCATGTTTTTATGTTTTTGGCCTTTATCATCATTGGGTTTCTGGGGCGCAATATCAAGTTGTATTACAAGTCCATGTAATTGTGGAGACAGTAATAGTACAAAATATGAAACGTGGAATGGGGTTACATATGATCGTGGTAAGAAGAATCATCTTTGTCCTCCATGGAATAAAAATGGTGGCAGGAACAATAATACTTGTTTGGTAAGGGAAATAGATGCAGATGGAACTAGCGCCCCAGGGTTTCCTGATTCCGGAATTCCGTATTATGAAAATTTATGCGGTGAGGAAACCCCAGAAAGCAATTATTTTAACCCTAAAATTCGTGTTCGTGGTCAGCAATGTAATGCTGTTGCTTGTTGGACAACAAGTACTACATTAAATTGGGATGGAGATTGTGTAGTTCTTGCTGGTGGTTATGGACTGCCATTGCACCGTATGTGCGCTAGAATCGCATTACCGCGAGACGATATAAAAAACTTACCAGCGGATCCAAATTATCAAGTAGGAAAGCATCTAAATTTCGAGGGGGCAGTAGAAAATGACAAACCTATATATGGTAGTGATGGTAATCTTTTGGTGTTTAATCCTCCAAAATTATGTTTGTATAATGATCCATCATTTTTTAGTATAACTGATGGTTTTGATTTGATGGATTTAGACCCAGGCAGACAATCATTCCATAGAACTTCAGAACTGCATCCAGTAATCAAAGTAATTAAATTCTTTGTTGATGCTGGGATTACTCTAGCTCAATCTCCTATAGAATTGTTAAAATCTTTGATAAATGTAATGGATAGCGATGAGGATGGACAAAATATAGGTAATAAATTACTAAATAGTACTTTGTCATTTATAGGTAAAATTATTGATTGGATAGGAGAGGCAATAATTGCGCTTTTGAATGAGGTTGGTCAGTTAAATCGTGTTGTTGATAGTAAGAATTATGGTTGTGTTAATTTGCCTCTTGGGCCAATGCCACCACCATATTGTGAGAAAGTTTCTCCTTTTAACCAAAAAGCAACTATATATAATATTTGTTCAAAAGATCCTGAGGGAAATTTACTACCATCTACTAGTAATAAACCTTGTGTAGTTTCATCACTAAATAACAATTTTATTAATAATTCCATAAGAGTAGGTTACGAAACATTAGTTCCTTTATGCCGTGATGGTGAAAATCCATTAATTACAGATTCATGTGTAGATATAAAAAATCTGGGAATATTTGTATCTGCTTCTGTCATGCATACATCAACTGCATATCGTGATTTGATTAAACATTGTGATATTGCTGCGCCTGGCGCTCCTTGTATTAATACTATGTTACCAAATACATGTAGTGTAAGCAGTAATGGTTGTGAAGATGGATTTAGGATAGTATATGGGGAAAGATTAGGTAATAGATTGAATGCAAAATCATATTTTAATGATGAATTAAATGATTGTCCAAGTGATAGTAGCTCAACCTGTCAAGAGATATGGGGGGTAGATATGGGAGAGTTTATTGATATTAGTTTGTCATTTCCATCTTTACAGTTTTCTAGTGATATATCTCCGCTAACGACAAATTTTAATTTAACTGATAACAATGCGAATAATTCATCTTTTTATGCCTCAATAGTTAGAGTGCCAGGATTTAATAGCAATTATTCATTTACTCAAGAATCAAATCAATTTTGTGTATTTGATAATGATTCTGTAGTTGGTTGCACTAAAAGAGTAGAGCAGCCATCTGTCCAAGTTTATAATTGTAATGATTTGCCTGGTATAAACTGTAATAGTACTTATTTTGCGCCTAAATTTATAGTTTCATATTCAGACGGTAATGATTCAACGTCAGCAATTATTGAACCTTTATCGGTTTATAGCAGTACCTCGAGTTTCAATAGTTTTGTCAACCTGGCGGGTGTTGATTTTGAATCTTTTGTTACTGATGATGATTTTATTACAAAACCATTTTCTGGTGAAAAATCTCCAACCCCTTCTAGTTTGCTTGGGGTGTATAAGAATGATATATTGCCAATTGTTGGGCAAGAAGTAAATAATAGTGCAGTTTATCTTACAGGCCTAGAATATATTAATGGGTCTTATCATTTGGGTGGTAAATATTCTTGTTTATCAGATGCGGGCACTAAAAGATGTCCAGAAAATATTGAAATGTGTGTTTTAACAAAATTATTAAATAAAGATGTAGTTAAATGCAGTGTTTTTGCATCCAAATCCTCTGTTTATGGTGGACTTAAACTTTGTACGTCAGAACAAGAATCTTGTAATATAATAGACTCTATAAGTAAGATCGACGGTAGTGGTGATATTAATATTAGGGCTTGCCCAGGGCAGGTAAAATGTTATGAGAGTGATGTTGAATTATGCAAAATTAGTAATGACCCATCCGACCGTTACGAGCCAAGCGCATCTTTAGGTAATATATTATCTGAGGATCAATATTATGATCCTTCATCTTCTTCTAGTTATTCTGCATCGCCTGGTGGTTTAGCTGCAAATTATGATGCGGATCAATACGGATTGCGTAATAAAACATCAGTTGAGCTTGGTTTATGTACTACTATTCCGCAACCAACATGTCAAGCTCAAGCAAATTATTCTATAGAGAATGGTTATGCATATTGGCCAGAAACACAAGTTGGCGAGCAAGCAACGGGCTCTTGCATGCCTGGTTGGATACCAACCCATCCTCTAAAAAGGTATTGTATTCCATTTCCTCAGACGCAAACATTTGATTTTGAACCTATTTATAGAATCAAAAATGATGGATCAGGAGATGCTGAGCATGATATGAGGTGCGTGCAGTTGCCTTAACTTATATTTGCTATATACGCTGCGTAGCGTCAACTTTATTTACTATAATTCAAAATGAGAAATAGTATAATTTACTATATAAGTATGTTTTTAGTAAAAATTAGCGTGTTTGATGAATAAAAAAAGCGCTAGTTTGCAACAAAAGCAGGTAAAAATGTATCTTGTCTCTAATCTACAGTTCTGGCTATCTACTTTAATGAATGTTCAGTATACTATGAAGTTTGACTAATTTTAATCATTTTTTGTTGATTCTCGCTCCAGCTATATTGAGTATTAATAGTTTTTATTTCAGTTACTATTACATCACCATTAGGAAGTTGTGCAACATCTAACCCTTTTTGCAATGAATTAACAATTAATGAAGTTGAATTGCATATATATTTTATATCTGAAAAAATATTTTGTTCGTCAGTTAAATTGTTTGTCTCTATATTTTTTAAAGCGGCCATAAATAATTTTATTATTTAAGTTATATTATGATGCAGAATAACATGTATTGTAATAAATATCAAGGGGTGTTAATAAATATTATTTAATAGTAAAGTTATAAACTATTTGGAGGTTATAATTAATCTATAGTGAATTAATTTATAAACAGATGTTATTTACTATATGTTTCTATACTAAAGTTTAATTTGCGAATAAAGGCAATAGATTTTAATCTATAGCGTATTTGTTCAAAAATAGAGCGTGGTAAAATTTCATTACTATCTATTTCTAGATAATTATTTTCCATTTTTATAGTAAAAGATGGTTCAGTAAATACATTACCATCTAATATTTGTGCAATACAAAGAAAATGACCAATAATTTGACAATTATTAATATCTTGTTTGTTTATTATTTTTCGAGATATTTTTAGTAATTCATAGTTGGTTTTATGATTTATTGAGTAAGATAAAATCAAAGCAACCATAATGCGTGTTTTGTGATTAAAAGGAATTTCAGATGATAATATAAATTCAGATATAGCTGTTGGATACAAATTAGGATCAAATCTATATTGTAGAGGTAATAGCATAACTGATAATTTGATAATTCTCTGAATCTCTATACCTTCATCTTTCGGTAATAATTTCATAATTATATCAAAATAACTCTGCCAGTTTGTCTTTGTTTCATCAAAATTACATGTATATTTTACTTTCTCTAATACGATATCTTTTTGTTGTTCTGATTTAATCATTTTAGCAAAATACACTCCCTCTTTTAATCCGTAAATGGAAATGATAAGCCTTTTTGGTTTGAAGATAGAAATGATTGCTTTAGCTGCGATCACTGCATTATTACTAAAACCTTTGTTTTTTATTTTACAAGAGAGTTGTAATTTTTCTAGATATTCTAAAAAATTATTTGTTTGAATCTCTAAATTATGTAAATTTTTTAAAGGGTAAGATATAGAATCCAAATAAAGTTTAGCTATAAAACGTAAAGAACCACCAAGTAAGTACAGATTTTCATAAGTCTTATTGTCATATTCCTTTTCTAAGATCTTGATAATTTTATCTTCATTAGTAATATTTTGTAAACCTATTATTTTTGTACCTAAATTGAAAGATTTAACATTGTCTAGCTTTCCATTGTTTAGGGTTATTAATTCTAGGCTACCACCACCAAGATCAGCTGCTATCCCATTAATACCTTTGATACTGGTAGTTAGTGCAAGAGCTGTAAAATTAGCTTCTTCTTCTCCTGAGATTATGTTTATTTTAAGATCATATTCATTTTTTATATATTCAACAAATTCGGTAGCTTTAGGGTGGTTGCGTAGTACAGCTGTTGCTACGCATTGTATATTATCAACTTTTAGTTTTTTAAAAATATTGAGTAAATACTCAATGGTAAGATAGGTTTGGTGTTTGATTTGAATTGATTCATTTGTTAATAGATTTAAAATATTATTTTTAAATTTTTTATTAAATATTTCAGGGGCACCAAGTGTATTATCTTTATAAACTACAGCTCGTATGGCATTATAGCCAATGTCCATTATTGCGGATCGTTTCATTTTTTCTTTTTTATAATCAAGACTTAGTTTTAATCAAGATTTAGATTGAAATTAATTAAAGTTCTTTATTAGTTATTTTATTAAATTAATCTTCTTCTGAATCATCAAGCATTGATTTATTTGTTATGTCAATAGGTACTTGTGTTGGTATGAATGTAGGTGGTAAAACCCTTTTTGTAAAGAATTTATCTTGGTAATATTTAATTTTTAATGATTTTATTGGTGGGAAAGATTCTATTAAAACAATTTGTTCGTCTTGTGGTAGTTGAATCACCTCTTGCGGTAGTAACAAGGCTCTTTGTACTTTTGATACATTTTGTGTACGAGTTGAAATATTTAAATCAAAAAATATTGGTTTATTAAACGATGTTTGATCTACAGTTTTATTACCGCATAATTGTGAAATTAAATTAGCAGTTTCGTAATTATTAGCTGCAAAGGTAATTCTGAATGTTGAATTTGATAAGAATGAATTCATTCCTGCGTCTTCATAAATACCTTTAAGTTGCTGAGTGTCTTGAATAATTAGAAATAAACGGACTCTATATCCACGAAAATAGGCAATACCGGTTTTGAATTGCTCCATTTTACCAAGCGTAGGAAATTCATCCATTAAAAACATTACCCCATAAGGTTCTTCCTTCTCATCTGGAATCTTTCTGCTTAAAAATTCTGTAGCCTGTTGGTAGAAAACTTGCATTAATCTTTGTAGGCGATTAATGTTATCTGGTGTAAGACCTACATACACTGTGATTTTCTTTTTTTTGAATTCCATTACATTAAAATCTGATGATGCTGTTGCAACATCGATTAATGGGTTAGCCCATAATTCTAATGAGGAATTCATTGTAGATACTACACCAGAACGTTCTTTATCAGCTTTCTGCAGGAAAGCAGCAATATTCATATAAGCAACAGGATGTATTGCATCTCCTAAAGTATCAAGTACTACAGCTAAATTATAAACTACATCGTCGCTTCTCATAACGCGTACCACTTCGCCAAAAGATTTAGTTTTTGTGTCATCTGCTATTAGATATAATACAACCCCTAAAAACAAACTACGTGCTTCATTGTTCCAGAAATCCTTCTCAGGCATGATCAGGTTGGAGATCTTCTGTACATCATCTACCATTTGACCAGGTTTTTTACTAACAAAATCAATGGGATTGTAACAATGTGTTACTCCATCTGGATTAGATGGCTCCCATACATATATTTCTTGGCCAGCTTTTTGTCTCCAGCCGCTAGTAAGTTGATGATTCTCTAATTTAATGTCATGCACGACCATTGAATGTTCCCAAAATAGTAAATTAGGAATAACAAAACCAACGCCTTTACCAGAACCAGTTGGGGCAAATAGTAAAGCATGTTGAAAACCATCAGCAATATAATATCCTAGGGAGTCTTGTCCGAGCATCATACCATGTTTAGAACGCAAGTTTGCATTTTCTATGTCAGTAGCATTAGCCCAACTTGCATCTCCATATACAGATTGTTTTGGTGTAAAAAATTCGAGAGTTTTGATTCTACCAAAATTTTTAATATAGAATAGGGTAACAAAAAAAGATGGAGAAATTAGTGCAAGCAATAGTTTGGTTTTTAAATAATCATTGCTTTCAAAACTTAATTTTGACCAAGCTTTTATTAGCCAATTAGCATAAATGATTGCGATATTAATAGTTGAAAGTCCTAATTCAATAGAGTGAAATTGATTTATAACTATTGCAACTAATGCGCCACTTGTCCATAAGGTGCAAATCAAGATGAATGGATGAATGATCATGTGTCCAAAGATAGTACGCGCTGTCTTAAGTACACTAATAAATTTCATGCATACTCTCCTTCATTCCTTTGAAATAAACTTCAGAGACATATCTTTTGCCACCCTGACCACGCTTTAGCTGTATTACTATATCTACAACAGACAAAATATATTTCTTGATTTCTTTTGGAGGCATTCCAAGTCCTGCTTGCATTACCATTAGTTTTAGTTGTTCAAGAGCCATAGAGGGTGCATCTGCGTGCAGAGTAGAAATAGAGCCTGGGTGGCCAGTATTGATTGCACGCAGGAAACTAAATGCTTCTGTTCCACGTAATTCACCAACGATAATTCTGTCTGGTCGTAAACGTAAGCAGGCTTCTATTAAATCTTGCGTGGTTACTTTGGCTCGTCCTTGTCCACCTTTAGATACTAGTAGATGCACTTTATTAGGGTGTTGTTGTAAGATTACTTCCCTTGCATCTTCCACAGTTATTAATCTCTCATTTTGAGGTATCTCGCTAAGAGCTGCATTAGTAAAAGTTGTTTTACCTGTTGAAGTACCACCGCTTATGATTATATTTTTTTTGCAGATGACTGCGTGTCTTATAAATTCTTTTATATTGCCTGATTGAAGATAGTTGCATAAAATGGGATTATTTTCATCCTCTAATTCTTGAGTAGATGTATTGTCAAAAGCTCCCATTTCTGCATATTTATCTAAGGATAAAAACATATTATTTGATTTTCTTATAGCAAAGGCGGCTAGGCCATTTTCAACAGCAGGAGGGAATACAATTTGAATACGGTAGCCATTTGGTAGAGTTGCTGATAATAAAGGATTTTCCTCTGAAATACCCTGAGCAGTTGATTGTGCAACTAACCTGCCAAGCCCTAGTAGGTGATCTATATCTATTTCTGGAATTTGTATTAAACTTTGATCGCCTCTTCTTTCAATCCATACTTCACCAGGTTTATTTACCATAATTTCATTAACCCCATCTTCTGCGAAGATATTTTTAAACGGTAAAAGATATGTTTCTAATGCTGTATAGCTCATTACGTTTTGTATAGCCCATTTTATTATTTTATTATTCTAGATTTATTTATAGCTTCTTTTGGGAATTTATAATCCTTATTAACATAAATCTTAACAATAGTACCTTGATCAATAGTAATAGTTGGTTTGAACTCTCGCTCTTCAACAAGTGTTTTTACCACATCAGATATGTTTGAAAATGCTTGTTCTGATGCTTCTTGCGCCTTGCTTTTTGTAACATTATTCGCGGTATTAATTAGTAATGAATCAGCTGCGCTGTTAGTGGCATTTGTTAGTGAAGTTAATTTTTGATCGTAAGTAAGATTAGAAGACGCAAAGCCATCACAAGTTGTTTTAATTTGTGTGTACGCAGTAGACGTATTGTCAGTAATTGCTGCTTGCACTTGAGCGCAAATATTTGTTATTTTTTCTGCATCAGTCAGTTGTCCTGCTAGAATAGTATTGGTAATATTTCTGATATTGTTAGCTAGAGTGTTATTGCTTGCTGCAGCTTGTGATTTAATGACAGGTTTTGTAATTTTGTCTAACCCATTTGCAAGGGCTATATTAAATGCTGATCTTAGGACTGTATTTGCAAAGCGCTCTTTGAATTTATCATCAACTCTGCCTTGATTACCCTTTCGTCCCAAAGAGTCTATTCCTGATCCGCTAAGATTTAATC
Source organism: Alphaproteobacteria bacterium (assembly GCA_020627625.1). GTDB lineage: Bacteria > Pseudomonadota > Alphaproteobacteria > Rickettsiales > Rickettsiaceae > Megaera_A. The sequence continues at coordinate 12,646 of JAHDGL010000020.1, forward strand.
TGTAGCCATTAGCTAGGTCAATTCTTGTCCATTCTATAGAAATGCGCCCGTAGGCACCGTCAATTCCAGTAACATAATTACCAAATACCCTTGATCCTTTTGGTAGTAAGATATTTTTTCCCCATTCTGAATAAATGTCCTTACTAATAATGGCACGAATTTCTCCCCCTAAATCGCTATTAATGGCAGTTTCAATGATGGCATCTATTATTTTGCCTCGGCCAAGAATTAAATTCATATCACCGCGATATTTAAAATCAGCTTCTTGTTGTAATTCTTCTTTAGTTTTTTTGTTAGGCACTCCTGAGATTAAAATTATTGCTGATTTTCGTTTAGCTTCTATACGTTTGCGTTCTTCTTCGCTTTTGGGTTTATTTATTGGTAATTTGGGCAAAGTAGGAGAGTCGTTGCCACCTATATCTGGTAGTTCAATCTTTGTTTGAGGTAGTTTGAGTGACTTCAGAGGCTCAGGTTCAGGTAACGTAACTTCTTCCTCTGGTGGAGGTGGTGGAGGCGGAATAGGGTTATCTAATTTGGGTGCTGAAGGTAGAGTTGGTATAGCAGGAATATCGTTTTCATTATTTACGCTAATAGGTGTTATTACACCTGTTGGTATAGGAGTTTCTTTTTCTTTGTTGCTAGAGTTTTGATCGTCTAGAAAAAGATTAAAAAACAAATAAAGAAACGCTATTGAAATTATTACTAATATTAGCATATTTTGCTTAGGATTAGTAGCAACCTGAGAAAGCTCCTGCTCTACTTCTGGAGAATTCTCTTCTTCTAGATTTTCATTTTCTAATTCTGAAGATTTGTTTTTCTTAGTTGCTTTTTTTTTAGTAGTATCGTTTTGAAACATATTTTACCTATCTTACCTTTTTACCTAGATTTTTTTGGGTATTGGAATCGCATCACGTAAACTAAATTTTCTTCTTCGCCATTTTCTAGTTCTTTTGCCGCTATATCAAATTGATATGTTCTACGATTTGTAATTATGGTCATATTAGTACGAATATTACGTTCCATTGGTTTTATAAATAACCTGTTACCCATTGGGGTTATTTTCCAAGCATAAGAATCTCCTAGGGTAACGGTTTCAATTGATTCATTTTTACCAAATTCTATACTTGATTGAAAACCAAAATGTAAAACTAACAAATATACCTCATTTGGATTATATATGTATGTTTTAATACGATTATCCGTGGTTAATGGCATGTTGTTATTATAAGCAATGCTGTGATTGCAAGTAAATAATATTGCTAATAATGTAAAAATAATTCTAACTACTATCATCGTCTACCCTATATCCTGTTACTTGAAAACCAATTGGATTAATGTCTTTTTCTTGTTCCTTTAATTCCATTGGTGTATATTTAAATTCTACTACTGCAATTTTATTGAATATATTTCTTGCCCCGCCAGTTTCATTAATAGAAAATCTAAGAATGTATTTATTTTCTGATAATTTTGACCAAGATTTTACTAATAAGAATGTAGTGTTTTTTTGTCCATATCTTATGCTAGGATTTACAGATTCATTTTTGAGGTATCCTCTATATTCCCAATATATTGAACTAGAAGAAAGCAATCTGACTGTTTTTTTCGCTTCTTTGTCAAAATCTACTGGGTTATAAGTTTCACGAGCAATAACATATTTTTTGATAAAATATTGTGCTAAAGCCTCATTTCCATTGATTGCACTAGATGTAATAGGATTGACGATTTTTGCCATACCAGTTGTATCATCAATTTGAATTACAAAAGGATCAAAACGTTTTGTATTTATTACAAAAGCTATCACTGCAACTGAAATAATTGATAAGATTAGTAAAAACACTAGCAGTATGAATAATAAATTACGCTGTACAATAATTTTGTCGTAACGTTCTTCGTACCAATTGCGTAATTTTTTTGCAGAATTATTAAGTTGATCATTTTCTGCACGAGACTTATTTAACAAACTACTGATTTTAAACATAATTAATTTAAAGTGATATTTGATATTATTTATATAATTAATTTTATTTTCACTAAATTATTATGTATCAGCTATTTTAATAAAATAAACAAAAAGATACTCAGGTAGGCAATTATGAACATTTTTTTTATCGAGAGTTGCTTTTGGATTGCTTTTTTAAGTTTGGACGTTTTAATAATTAAGTATAATTCTTTATTTTAACCTCATGCTTTTAGCAAGAAAAACATTATAGCTGAGGCGTTGGATGCATTCAGGCTTTCGACTTTGTTTGATATGGGGATTTTTACTAAAAAGTCACAATTTTCTACAGTTAATTTGCGCATACCTTTATCTTCTGATCCTATAATAATAGCTAATTTATCGATATCAGATATGTTGTGGATGTTGTTTTTTCCGTTTATATCAAGTCCACAAATCCAAAAACCCATCTTTTTTAATTTATTTATGGAGTTTTTGATATTTGTTACTTTTGCGATTTGTACTAATTCTAGGCATCCGCATGCAGTTTTAGCAATAGCTGCCGTTTCATCTGGTGCATTATCGTCTGGTAATATTATTTTATTAATACCAAATGCCGCAGCGCTTCTTATAATTGATCCAATATTTTGGGGATCAGAGATTTGATCTAAAATAGCAATACGGTCTTTTTGCTGTGAAAAATCCAGATCTTCAATATTTTTTTTAAAAATGGTATTAACTAGAGCTATTACTCCTTGGTGCGGTTGATCTTTTCCAATTTTACTTGTAATAAAATCATTTTGAACAATTTTTATATCTGTTTTAGTCAGTTTTGTTTGTAATTTTTTAAATTGTTTTGGTAAACAATAAATTTGTTCAACGTTTCTTTTGTTGTTTTTTGCAGCTGCAATTACTGCGTGCTGACCGTACATATAATATTGTTTTTTATTTGTATTTTTTATCCTTGTTTGATTTTTCATAGTATTTATTATGTGAATTTATATAAAAATGTTGTCTTTTGTTCAAAAAATGTCCTTGACATAAACTACTATTTATTATAGAAACTTACAACCAAACATTTAGGCAAATAACATATACTAATTTCTGCATGTGTTTTACTATTTGTCGTGAATTAATTGTTGCGTTTATTGCTCAGGTGGTTTATTTTGCTGACATAAGTTTTTCCGGAGGGGTGGCCGAGCGGTCAAAGGCAGCAGACTGTAAATCTGCCCGCGTATGCGTACGAAGGTTCGAATCCTTCTCCCTCCACCA
>JAHDGL010000021.1 GCA_020627625.1 Alphaproteobacteria bacterium
ACCTTAGTCTACAGACTCTTATTGTTAAAATCAACCTTTATTTAGCAATGCCTTTTTAGGTAAATTATTCATTTTATCATTAGCATAAATTATTTGGTCCTCTGTAATTGCATTAAAATCAGATTTTTTAGGAATAAATTTATGCAGACAAACATTGGTTCGCTCTACTTGCCCTTTTTGATAAGGCGCGCCAGGATCGCAGAAATAAGTTTGTATATTTTGCAAACTAAGTAATCCAAATTGAGTAAATTCACCGCCATTGTCAAAGGTAATAGACTTAATATCAGGTCAAAGAATTCTCTCGGGTATCTCGTTGAGCTTGATCCTGGAATGTACCTACTACCCCTTACTGTATATTTTTACATATTCCTTTTAGTTCATCAAAGGAGCTATCTAAAGATTCATAATCTGATGAGCGTAGGATTAAATTTGTTCCGTGCAAATCTTCTTGAGTAAAAGGGTAGCTCCCCATATCAACATTTTTATATTTTGATTGTAGCTCCTTAAATTTATCAGCAATTTTACTCTCTCCTATCATTATTTTTATGGATTTAGATTTAACTATATTGCCCTTTCTTAGCATGGGAATAGCAGATTCTAGCATTGATTTCATGATCTTAGGAATACCCGCCATAGAAAATACATTATGTGTAACGAAAGCCGGAATCATTGTTTCCCTACAATAAAGTAATTTCGATGATTCTGGTATGTAAGCCATTTTCTCCCTGGCAGGGTTTAGCTCTTCACCAATTTGACTATAATGTTTTTTTAAAATATTATAGATTTCTTCGTTTCGTATATATTTTAAATAAAAAGCCTCTGCTATAGAAAATGCGGTGATATCATCATGCGTTGGACCAATTCCTCCAGTGGTAAATACATAATCATATTTTTTACTTAATTCTCGAACTGTTTTGACTATCATATCTTTATCATCAGCAATGGTTCTAGTTTCTATTAGAGTAATTCCTAAATTATTCATAGTTAGGGCAATTTCTTGGGTATTAAGATCAAGTGTATATCCTGATAATATTTCATTGCCAATTATTATAATAGATGCAGTAGGGTTAGGGCTCTGTTTTGAAGAAGTATCAGAAGAGTTGTGCGAATTAAAAGAGAGAGAATTCATATTAAATTACTATAGTAAATTTATGTTAACATGAGTAATTAAATTGATATAAAAAAAAGAGCCAATCTTATGAACAAGGCTCTCTTTTTTTTTGTTTTTATTTCATAAATAAACTAATTAACGCCTATTGCCAAAGAATCTTAGTAAATGTATGAACAGGTTAATAAAATCTAGGTAAAGAGTTAAAGCTCCCATAATAGCCATCTTTTGCCCCATTTCTCCACCAGCGGATGTGTAATAGATTGCTTTTAGTTTTTGCGTGTCCCAAGCGATTAGGCCCATAAATACACCCACAGCTATGAAAGATGTGGCAAATTCAATAGCTGGACTTCTTAAAAATATATTGACTAATGATACTATAATTAGTCCAATCAATCCCATAGTTAAGAAAGATCCCATCGAAGTTAAATCTTTTTTAGTAGTATAGCCATATATGCTCATGGAACCAAAAACAGTAGAACATATAAAAAATGTTTTTGCTAAAGATTGGCCTGTGTACATCAATCCAAGAGAAGATAAAGACATTCCCATCAATGCTGCATAAACCCAAAAAGTCGTTTGCGCAGTTTGTACAGACATTCTATTTATCCCTGTAAAGAAATAAATTGCAATTCCAAGCGGTGCAAAAGAGATAATAGTTCCCATCGTGCTAATGCTTATATAACCATTTGGTTGTACGTTGTACATTATATTCATTAGTGGTGGAAAGTTAAGGGTTGCCATTGCTACAACTCCAGTTACTAACAATGCTAGTGCCATAAGATTATATATTTTTAGCATATATTTTCTTAGTCCTGCGTCGAAGCTTCTACTATCTTTGTCAGCGAATGCTTTAGTATAATCAATCATTTTTCACCTCATAAAATAATTTTACTTAAATTTAGTCTATATTACTTAATATAGTTCTTTTTTACAGTTTTTCAAGTATCATAACAATAAATAGTAGAAAACCAATATAATTATTTATTTTAAATTGTCTCATACAATTTTTTGCATCATGTATATCAAGATAGATGATAATCCACATTATTTTAACTATAATAATCAGTATAGCAACAATGCTAATTATTGAAAAACTATTTCTGGTGGCAAAAGAGAATAAAGTTAGAAAAATAGTATAAAAAAAAGCTATTATTAGCTTGAATGGTTTATATTCAAAAAATATAGCTGTAGATTTTATGCCAACTATTTTATCATCTTTTAAATCCATAAAAGCATAAATAGTGTCATACCCAATTGTCCAGAATCCACAGGCTATGTACATTATGATTGCTTCATAAGAAATAGAGTCTTTAATTGCTGCATAACCAATTAAACATCCCGTATTAAAAGTAATACCTAAAAAAACTTGTGGGAAATATGTAATCCTTTTCATTAAAGGATATAGGGTTATTAACAATATCGAAGCTATTCCAATGTAAGTCGAAGTAGAGGTTAAAGAAATTAATATGAAAAAACATATTGTAAGTAATATCGCAAGAAATATCATTGCTTCTTTATTAGATATTTTTCCGCTAGCAATTGGACGATTCTTTGTGCGTTCTACTTTTTTGTCCAAATTTTGATCAAATAAATCATTAATTATACATCCAGCACCCCTTATTAAGATACTAGCAATAAAAAAGATAGGCAAGAACCATAAATTATCAAATTCTTCGTAGGCTAGTATTAAACCAAAGGCAGATGGAAAAAATACTAATAAATATCCAGTAGGAGAATGCAGACGTATTAATTTTGTTAAATCAACGAAGTAATTATAAGTAAAAAAATTAATTGGCATTTTTCTTTGGTTTGTAATATGATTTGTTTTTTTATAATAGTAGTTTTTTATAGTAAGTGATTTAAACTATAAACTAGCGAAGATAAATGACAAATAAGATTTCTAGTCATGTTAAAATTTCTAGTCATGTGTATTAATTTTTAATTCGAATAAAATTAATAAAGAACTCTATTTTAATTTTCGCCTATTAATCAAGTAATAAGTTTTAAAGTAGTAACATTTTATAAAAGAGTTATATCATGACTGAATTTCAGAAAAAATACAAATTTAATGAAACCGAGAAGAAATGGCAAAAGTTTTGGCAAGAACAGGGAGTTTATCTCTGGGATAAAAATGAACCTAGAGAAAATACTTATGTAGTTGACACCCCACCACCAACTGTTTCTGGTCAGCTACATATAGGTCATATATACAGCTACACTCATACTGATTTTATTGTTCGGTATCAGCGCATGAAGGGTAAGAATATTTTTTACCCTATGGGTTTTGATGATAATGGATTACCTACAGAGCGTTTAGTCGAAAAGAAAAAAAAGATTCGAGCAAGTAGCATGGATCGTCAGGAGTTTATTGATATTTGTCAAGATGTTGTTGAATCAGAAGAAGAAAAATTTCGTAATGTATTTAATAATATTGCTTTGTCGGTTGATTGGAATATTCAATATAGGACAATTAGTTCAAGATCTTGTAAAATTTCACAGTTATCATTTTTGGATTTAATGCAGAAAGGGCAAGTATATCGAGACTCGCAACCAATGCTTTGGGATCCCGTAGATCAAACAGCCTTAGCTCAAGCTGACATTGAAGATAAGGAAAAAACTACTTTTATGAATGATATACAGTTCTTAACCGAAGATAACAAGCCTATAGTTATTGCAACTACCAGGCCTGAATTGTTGGCTGCTTGTGTCTGTGTATTTTATCATCCAGATGATGAGCGATATAAAAAACTGAAAGGTAAATTTGCTATTTCTCCTTTGTTTAATGTTAGGGTGCCGTTGATTGAGGATGATATGGTTGACCCGGAAAAAGGTACTGGGCTTGTTATGTGCTGTACATTTGGTGATCAAACTGATGTTGCCTGGCAAAGAAAGCATAAATTGCCAATTAAGATCATATTTAGCAAAAAAGGTACTATCAATAATATAAAATTTGATGATAATTGTATTGATATTGAAACAGCTACAAAATTTGCTGCAGAAATTGATGGTCTTAAAATAAAAGATGCTAGGGAAAAAATCATCGAACTTTTAAGAAACGAGGGGGTGTTGTTATCCCAAACAGAGAGAGCTCAAACAGTGAAATGCGCCGAAAGATCTGGCGCTCCTTTAGAAATTTTAACAACGCCTCAATGGTTTATACGTTCTATAGATCATAAAGAAGCTTTAACAAAAAAATCCAATGAATTAAATTGGTTTCCACAATCAATGAAAATTAAATTAGATAGTTGGATAGAGGGTGTTTCGCTTGATTGGTGCATTTCCAGACAAAGATATTTTGGAGTTCCATTTCCGGTCTGGTATTCTAAGAGAGCTGGAGAAGAAGGGAGAGTTATATTGCCCAAAATAGAACAATTACCAGTCGATCCGTTAAAAGATTTACCCGAAGGTTATAGACGAGATGAAGTAGAAGCTGATAAAGATGTAATGGATACATGGTCAACAAGTTCCGTATCGCCACAGCTTAATTCGCACGGTATTGCGGATGGTTTTATGATCGACCAGGAGCGTCATGATAAATTATTTCCAGCAGATTTAAGACCTCAAGCTCATGAAATAATACGTAGCTGGGCTTATTATACTATGCTAAAAAGCCATCTTCATGAAAATAGCCTGCCGTGGAAAAATATTATGATTAGTGGTTGGTGTTTAGCTGCTGATAAAACAAAAATGTCAAAATCTAAGGGTAATATTTTAATTCCAGAGATTTTGTTAGAGCAGCACGGCTCTGATGTTGTGCGTTATTGGGCTGCTAGTTCGAAACTTGGTTCTGATACTGCTTATTCTGAGGATGTAGTTAAAAATGGTAAAAGGTTAGTTAACAAACTATGGAATGCAGCTAAGTTTGTTTCTCAGCATTTTGATAAAATACCAATGCAGTATAAAAAACAAGATTTATCAGGAACAATTGATTGTATTACAAGTGATTTTGATAAATATTTTTTAATAGAGTTGAATGATTTAATAGAAAATGTTTCAGCGCATTTTGCTCAGTATGAATATGCAATGGCTATGCAAAAAATTGAACAGTTTTTTTGGTTTTTATTTTGTGATAATTATTTGGAAATTACTAAAACTAGAGTCTATGACGAAGAAAAAAAAGATGAAATAGGTTCTTTAAGCGCAAGGGTAACATTGTATCATACATTGAAAACAATATTGAAATTATTCGCTCCTTTTATGCCACATATTACAGAAGAAATTTACCATTTATTATATGTAAAAGAGTCAAGGGAATCTATCCATTCTCGTTATTCGTGGCCCAAATTAGACATTGATTTTGTTGGTTTCAATGATAAAGGATCTAAAGATTTGATATCTGTACTTGAGTTGGTAAGAAAAATAAAGGCAAAAGATAATTTATCTATAAAAACACCAATTCAATATATAGAAATAGAGGGTGATAAGCTTTCGAATAATTTAATTGCAGACTTAAAAAATGTTACATCATCTCATGATATTAAATTTGTAGACTCATTGAGTTCTGATGCACAAAATTTATTTGCAGAAGATATAAAAATTAACGTTGTTTATGTAAATACATAGTAAAATCACCACGGCACTGTTAACAAACTTCAATCTATATTTACTATAAAAAGTTATAATTTTTATTCTTTTTGCCTAAGAACCCTGAAAAATTACGTTCTCTTTAACTTAACCTCAGGCATTTCCATACCAATATATATCTCGGGTTAACTAATATAGCAAACATGCGTTGAACTATATATTTTATAAAAACATATCAATTAAAAAAAGGAGCCAATGTTAATTTAATTTACTAATAAGTTAAATTTTTATTGCAGACTAGAAGGTGTGTGTGATACTATTAACATAAGCTTAAGTGTTTAAGTTTATGTTAATAGTAATGGAGGTTTAATATGAAAAAATCTTTTTACAAATATTTGTTATATGGTATGAGTAGTACCATGTTGCTATCAACTCAATTACCTACAGCACTTGCAGGTAATAGTACAAATCCATTCACAATAATGACTAATGTGCTTGGTGGTGCATGTACTGTACAAGACGTAGAAAACATGGTTTTTCCTGATGTAGATATTAAGGATACTGCTCATTCTAAAGCACAATCAACATTCGGAGTTAATTGCCCCATTGGTCACTCATATACTATTTCAATGGACAGAGGTCAGAACTATAATAATACTGACAAAGATACTTGGAATGCTGGTCGTACTAATGCTATGGTAACACAGTCAGGACAAGGTCCTCTTGCTTATTTATTAGCTTCTCAAGATTCTACTAACCCTGATTATATGTGGTCAATTACTCCACAAACTCATATTGGAACGGGAAATGTAGATACTCATACAGTATATGGTTATATGAGAAATACAGCATGGCAAACTGGAAAGATCATTCTTGGTGAATCTGTATCCGATCAAGTGCTAATTACGGTTGAGTTTGACGTTACTTCTGCTACTGATTCTGCTGGTGGTGGTGATCCTGCTGGTGGTGGTGATCCTGCTGCTGGTGGTTAATAATATTACATTTTATTCTTATATTTTATAGCAAAAGCAAGGTCTCGGTGTAACCTCCGAGGCCCTTCTGTCAATGTTTACTATATAATCTAATTCAAAATGAGAAATGGTATTACTTCACTAAAAAAGTTGTCTTATCTGTCAAAATGCTTTCATCGAAGTTAAAGAATTCAATCATAAAGTATTCATTTTCCGGAAGTGTGGTTTGAGGAAATATTATGCTATTATCAGATGCGTATGATTTAAATAATTTTCCAGGTGCAATAACAGTTCTTTTACCAACTGGTATTTTGTTATGTAAAGCGTATGAAAAAATAGCAGGGTAATGTAAATTACCTATAGTCATATTAATCTTTTTTCCTAAAGCAACGGAATCGTATATTACCTCACCATTACTTAATTTAGTGATTTTCGTATCATAAATTGCTTTATTTGCGCATACTAGCGGAATGCGATAAGCTAATTGATCGTCAAAGATTTTTACTTCTTTGCCAATAAAATTTTTGGGTATTATACTTTTAAGTAAGATGTTGACCTTAAAAGAGCTTAGTTTATCTTTACTAGTTCCTTGCATATATTTATTGGTAATAGTTGCATGGCGTGTTTGACCTGTTTTCATACCAACAATAACTGCATCTAATCCAGGTGCAATTTTACCAGATCCAAGAGGGAATGTTGCTGTTTTATCTTCCAAAACAATATTATTCCTGCTTAAAATCTTGTAATGTATTGTTACTATTTGACCGCAAGCGGCTGGTCCTTCATTACCATCATTAAAAGTATTTATTTTAAAAATAGAATTAATAAACGAACTGCTATTCATAGAAAATGTTCCGCCAGAGCCTGCAACTGACTTGTTCATAGGTTGCAACAGGCTTTCTACAAACATTCGTCCTTCATCTGTCTTTAGTACATTGATTAACATAGTGGATAAGGTTTTTTCTAAAAAATTACCAGATAATTCTTGCTTAGGTTGTAGATTATCCCGTAGATGCAAAGATTTTTCGTTATTATTAGGAATGTTATTTGGTTGTAAATATTGCGGAGGAATAACTGAATTTACATTTTGTTTAAATATCATATATATAATTGCAGCTGTAATAATTAAAGTAAGTAATTTTTGCATAATTTAATTGTAATTTTTAAAGTTTTATATTAATTTAAAATTAAGATAGTAGTATTACATACACAAAAGAGCAATAAAAATTATCATATTAATGGTAAATTAAGATGAATAAAGACGAATACTTATTAAAGTGTCTTCTAGAAGATAAAAGTTTTTTCAAATATTTATTTGAATCTAGTTATAATAGTTCTAATCAAGAAGATAATATATTTCAGAATTGTATAAATAATATATATTATCTACAACATTATAATTTTCAAGATCAAATTATAAAGTCATTTCTCAGTGACTTTGAAGGTGCAATAGAACAATATTTACAAAACAAGGATTTTCAATATGAAATATCTTTAGGTGGTAAGTTCGATATTAATAATAATTTTAGTGAATAAATAAAATCTTATGAATCAATTTAAATTTGGTATAATTGTTGCTATTTTATTCTTTATAGGTAATTCATTTGCAGCTAAGAATGATATTTACTTTAATAAACTAAATCTTTGTACTCTAAGTAAAGCAGAGTTAAATGATTATGAGCCTACTAAATTTAAATCAACGAATAATTTACTTAAGCAAACTGGTCAGTTAGAAAATTATTCTGGAGAGAAGATTATAATTTATGGAAGAGTGCTTGACCAAAATTGTGTTCCTGTATCTGATGCAATTCTATATGCTTGGCAAGTAAATAATAATAGTAAATACCCATATAAGCCATTAAAAGATTTTATAGATGAAGATTTAATAGAAATTAATAAGGAAGATAGTTTTACTGGAAACGGTATTGCTACTACTAATAATAAAGGTGAGTTTTATTTTCTAACAATATATCCAAATTCAGTACATAAGAAATCTTCTCATATTAATATCAGAGTTAATCATCATAGGCTAGGCCCTTTGCAAACTATATTAACCTTAAAGGGGCATAAAGTAAGTGATCCAAAACTAATTCCAGAGTTAAATTTATTTTCTCAAATTTCTTTTGAAGATGAAGTTGATATTTATAAATTTGATATAGTTCTACCTGGTGTAGCTTTGAAAAGTTATTAATTTGTTTTAATTTTAAATTGCTTGAATTCTGTGGGGCTTGTTTGTGCTTAGGTAATGTATTTTGAGTAATCATATTATTCATGTCATACCGATTCCCATTTTAAATGATATATTAGCATTTTGCGCCGATTCGTCTGTGCTCACATATCTATTATATATGCTTGCGAGCCTCAACTTGAAATGCAAACCTCTGATTCAAAATGAGAAATGGTATTATTCAACTAAAATTAGTATATAGTAAATAAAATAAAAGTTTGTGCATTTTGTAATTTATATCTCATCTTTTTTCTTTCAATGGGGTAGCATTCAAAAGAAAAAGCTAAAATTTAAATTACAAAATATTTTTTTAAAAACGCACAAACTTCAACTCAAGTTTATATGTCCTTAAAAATTTACCTTAGTATTACTTATTTTGTATAACTTACCAGTACAACACGAAATCCAATAATCTTGAACATTTTTTGTTATGTCCAAAACTTTAGGAATATTTGGCAAAACACCTTCAGAATTGGTGTTAAACTGATATAACTCACCGTTAGCAGCAATTACATTAACTGAAAATCCGTTGCCTTTCTGTACAATAAAAGGTTTTTGAAATAATGTAGTTTTTATTTTTTTAGAATTCTGATCTTTTTCTGATATTAATTTCCCTACCCATTGAATTTGAGCATTATGAGCAGATAATGCGGCTATTTGTCTTGCATTGGTAGTAATAAATAAAATATCATCGACAAGACTCATCGATTGTACATCATGTAGTTTTTTTTCCCATGCGTTACCACCATTATCTAAATCAATTTTTACTATTTTTCCATTACTCGATGCAAAATAAACATAATTACCATCTATAATTGGTTGAGTAACGATAGTAGATGAATCTAAAATATGTGATGAGGAGACATCGTTTTTTAAGTCATAAATCCATTGTTCTTTGCCAGAATTTACATCTATATAAGTAACTTCCCCAGAGGTAAAACCAGTTAAAACATAATTACCATTTACTGTTGGGTGTACTTTGTTTTTTGTAGAAATAACTTGTATACCACCATGGTTAATCCATAATATTTTTGATAATTTAATGTCATATGCAACTAATTGATTACTTATTGTTTGCAGTAATAATATATTATCATTAGCCATCACAGGTTTTGTACGTAAAGCATCGGGAAATTTCTTGCGCATAATTTCCTGACCTGTAGTTGCATCTATGATCATCAAATATTTAGTGTTATTAGTTACATATAATTTGCCATCACTAAATAAAATACCACCACTATTAAAATTACGGTTCAATAAATTTTTTGCTACATCACTTTTCCACAATATCTTTTTCTTTTTTAAAGAAAAAGCAGAGACATAAACTTTTTTGTCAATACTATAGAGAATATTCTTTGCAATAGCTGGTTTTGCAATAATATCATTTGCAGCAAACTTGTATGATTTTGTTTTTTTACTGTTGAATGGATTTTTTTTACCATTCTTAATATTTAAAATTTTAGGGTTTTTCACTTCTAGACTAGGTGTAAACTCAGTTAAGCTTTTAACTGTTCCACCTCCTAGCTTATTACAAGATATAAGAATTGTTGGAAGTAAAAGTGATATAACAAGTTTTTTTTTAATTTTTTATATATTAATTAATTTTGATAAAATTCTATATTGGCTAAAATAGCTTTGCCTTGCTCTTTTAAAATCAAAGGAGCGTTGTTTAATTTTAATAAAATATTTACATATTTTGTTGCTAGATCATTTTGGTTGTTTTTTTTATACATTAAAGCTTTCATTAATGTTGCGGTTGCAAAAAATGGTTGATCTTTATTATTAAAATATTGAAAATAATTTTCTAATTTAGTCTGATCTTCATCGGAAATCTTATTTTTGTCCAATATAATACTTACCAAAAGCAATCTAGCAAAAGATAATGTTATCTTATCATAATTTTTATTATCAATGATAGTAACTAATTTTTGTATTGCAGAATCAGTTTTTTTATCAGAAATATATTCTATAGCAATTTTTAATTCCACTAATTCCGACTGTTTATTATCGCTAATTTTTAATAAATCAGCAAATTGAGAAATACTGGTATTATTATCCAAATTTTTGTTGGAAGATAATTCTATAAACATATCTCCTATTTTGCGATTATGTTCAATGTTTTTATTGATACGCCAATTATATATTCCTATAAAAATTGCAATAATCATTGTAGCACCAATAATTATTGGGAATGCTTTGCGAAATAAAATTAATTTCTTTTCATCTTTTTGTTCGTTTAAAACTTCTTGAAGAATATCAGTCACTATAAATTTTGTTTGTTATTTTGATCGAGTTGTTTGCAATTGAATTCACTTTTAGCATCATCGCTTCTTTTTATAGATTCAATAGAACGCTCTGGAAATTCAGATTCTAATTTTTTAAGTATATTACACGCTTCTTTATTTTTTTTCAAGCCAGCAAGAGAATACGCTAATTTTAATAGTGTGTCAGGCGCCTTTACTCCTTTTGGATATTTTTTATATCCTTTTAGATAGTTAATTGCTGCTTTGTCAAAAATACCTCTATGGTAAAAAGTTTCAGAGTACCAGAATATTGCATTAGTTTGTAAATTGCTAGCAGGATAATTTTCAATAAATTTCAAAAATTTTTGTTCCGCTAAGTCAAAATCACCTTCTTTTAAAGTAGCAAGTGCTATATCATAATCTGACTTGTCTTGTTTTTGCGCTATATTTAGTGTGTGATTTGCAGATGAATCATTATTTTCTAAATTATTTTTTAGATTTTCTTCATTAATTTTTGCTAAATCTAGAGTGGTTAGATTTGATTTATCAGAAGTTGTTTTATCTTTATTAGAGTTAAAATTTATCAAATTTACATGATTTTCAAGCTTTAAGATCCTATTTTGTAGTTCTTGAATTTGCTTTGCCTGTCTTTGAATTATATATCCATAGCTTTCACTATTTGCATTAGTATTTTGTACAGTAAGACACAGGCCAAATAATAAAATTACGTTATTTTTCATTTTATGATTTTTTAGATCTTGTTTTCTAATTTTTTTATAATATACAAAAATTAAATTGAGTCTAGTTTATAATACCAATTCTCATTTCAAATTATATATTATATCATTTTGCGCCGATTCGTCTGTGCTCACCTATCTGATATACGCTGCGCACGCATTGAAATGCAAACCTCTAATTCAAAATGAAGAAATAGTATAATACAAGTTTATCATCAAAAATTTATGATTTAAAGCATTTGGTTATATTTGAAATTAATATTAACCATTGTTCCTTCTTCTTTTATACTATGAATATCTAGCTCTCCTCCCATTAGCTCTATAAGTTTTTTTGTTAATGGCAACCCAAGACCTGTTCCATCATATCTACGACTGAGTTTGTTATCAACTTGACCAAAGGAAGATAAGGCCTTTGGTATATTTTGATCGCTAATTCCAATACCAGTATCAGAGACAATAACAGATACTATTTTTTTTGGTTTATTTATTTTTACAGCTAAAGTAACTGAGCCACCATTTGGAGTGAACTTAATAGCGTTAGATAATAAATTTAACAAGGCTTGTTTTAGTCTCTTGGGGTCAGCATGTATTACTATACACTCGGTAGGTATGTCGGTAATTAATTTTATAGAAGCAGCTTCAGCTCGAGGTTTAAAAAATCGTATACTAGCTGAAGCAACTTTATTGAGGTTAATCTCCATTTTATCTATACGAAGTTTATTTGCAGAAGCTTTTGAGAAATCTAATATATCATTTATCACGCTAAGTAAATGTTTGCCAGAATTATTAATATCATTTATGTAGCTTTGATACTGCAAATTTTTAATTTTACCACATGTTTCTGAAAGAATAATCTCAGAAAAACCAATTATAGAATTTAATGGTGTGCGCAGTTCATGGCTAATATTTGCAAGAAAGTTTGTTTTTGCAGAGTTTTCTGTTTCGGCCTTAATTTTTTCTTCTTTTAATTCTTTATTAGTTTCAAATTGTTTATTTATTATTTTTTGTGCGCTATTAGTGTTGTATATTATAATTATAAAGAAAAATACAAAGACTATAATAAATGTAAAAAAGATACGTTTTTCAAGATAAGTTATATTGCTCCATTGTTCTGTAACATCTGTGGTTATTTTTAAAATACCTTCGATTTTTTTTTCTCCTCCGTAAAAATTAATCATAGGAATATAGCTATTAATGAATGATTTCTCGTGTTGGTTATTTTTTAAATCTGTAACAATTGCGCGTGATACAAGCACATGTACTGTTTCTCCTGACAATATTTTATCAATGGAATAATTTTCCATATATTCAGACAAAAAATATTTATCTAAATGTAAAAATATTCTATTGTATAAAAACTGACTGTTATATTTTTTTATCGAGGTTGAATTAATTTCACGATTAACTAAAAATTTATGACCAAATTGGTCATAAATAGATCCATCAATATTAGAATTAGTTAAAAATTTATTAGACATTTCCACGAAATTAATAAAATCTTTGTCTTGTAATAAATTTTCATATTTTATGTTGTTAATTTTTACTATTGCTTCATGGTTGCAATCCCAAACATTTAGTTTATAAGAGGTGGCTAGGTAAATTTTCTGATCAGCAACTTGTTTTAAAATTAATTCTTCAATCATGAAATATCGATATAATACAATATTTATAATAATTGTTATGAACAAACCCACGCAGGAGAATTTAATAATATATTTGTTTTGTATCATTATCTAATTCAACTCAACTTGTACTAATATAAGAAAATCATATAAGAAAATCATATTTAAAAAATTATGTTTAAATATGTATTTTAAGATATCAGAGTATTTCTTCTTGTACTAGAGCTAAAAAATAAACCCAATATAACCTCCTGGACAAATTTTATAATAGTTGTAATCCAGTTTTTACTAAAAATTATCAATCTAAACGCAAATATGCAATTTTGTTTATCCTAAATTTGTGTTTATAATTTATAACTTGATTGGCTAAGATCCTAAATATCATACCAATTTCTATTTTGAATTAGAGTTTTGCATCGGAGTTGAGGCTGCGCAGCGTATAGATATGTGAGCACAGACGAATCGGCGCAAAATGCTAATATATAATTTGAAATGGGAAATAAAATGGGAAATGGTATAATTGAATAAAAATTGAAAAGTTTTATACTTTATGCTTGCTAGCTAAAAAAAACTAATATATATTGTGTTTGTAAATGCTTAAAGTTTTACGGGGGTGTAGCTCAGTTGGTTAGAGTATCTGCCTGTCACGCAGAGGGTCGCGAGTTCGAGTCTCGTCACTCCCGCCAGGATTTTTAAAGCAAAATCTTAAATTATGTAATCCTGCATTAAAAAAGTTACGATAATTATTTTAATAATAAGTCTGTAGCGTATAATTATTCTATAACAAATATTGTAGTAATAAATATGAAAACCATATCAGTAAAAAAATTAGATCATGCTAAAGATATGCCCCTGCCACATTATGCAACTAAGCAAAGTGCGGGAATGGATTTATCAGCTGCTATTGAAGATTCTATAACGATTAAACCTGGTGAGGTGAAAATTATTCCTACAGGGATTGCTATATCTTTAAAAGCTGGTATGGAAGCTCAAGTCAGACCTAGATCTGGTCTAGCTGCAAAATACGGCATAACTGTTCTAAATTCTCCTGGTACAATTGATGCTGATTATCGTGGAGAAATAAAAGCAATTTTAATTAATCATGGTCCAGAGAGTTTTGAAGTAACTAAAGGTATGCGCATTGCGCAAATGATAATTGCAAAATATGAATCTGTTATTTTAGAAGAAGTTGAGTCGCTAGGCGATACAGAACGAGGTGAAAAAGGATTTGGTTCTACTGGGCAGTAAAATAATAATTTATATTAGTATTTTACTTTCTAAAGATATGCCTCTGATACATTATACCATTTCTCATTTTCCTCTTTTCCTCTTTTTCTCATTTTGAATTAGAGGTTTGCCACTATATGTGTTGGAATAAAAGGAATTAATAGAATCTGTTTGGTGTAAGGTAATTTTTCTTCCGCCTTATTCGCCAGATTTGGTACATTCTAGGATGAAGAAATTAGGTTTCTCAGCTATAAAAAAAAGACTTTACCTACATGGAATCAAAAGAAGGTCAAAGAAATGAATATAAAGAAGCAATAAAAGATCTTAAACCAGAAAATATTGTATACATTGATGAGAGCGGTGTAGAAGAAAGAATAGTAAAAAATAGAGGATAGGGTAAAAGAGTGAAAAATTATCGTGCCCGTTCACAGAGATAAAAACAAAAGTATATTGACATAGAGTTCAAGCTAACCTAGAGTTGTGTTATAAATAGGTTTTAGGTTTGAGATGTATAGTGTAATACGCAGCAGTGAATTAGAAAAATTAGAATCAATAAAAGTAAATTTTGAACAAGGTCAAAGGAAGCTTGCAGCGCTAGAATTAGATTATTGAAAGAAGATAGCGCTATTAGAAAAAGAAATAGAATCTTTGAAAGATAAATTAAATATAGATTCAAGCAATTCTGGCCTACCAACGTCAAGAGAAATTTATAAAAAAGAGAAAAAAGATCGAAAAAGAAGTACGCGCAGCCCTGGAGGCCAACCTGGTCATAGTGGGAATAAATACAAATTTAAAACTCCAGATAGAATCCACGAAGTAGATACCAAAGAGAAGACATGTACTTGCGGTGGTTGTCTTGATTTGGAATCATATTCTGCACACCAAAAAATAGAAATACCTCCAGTAAAACCAGAAATTGATGAGTATCGTCTGGCCCAAAAAAGATGTAAAAAATGCGGGAAGAGATATAAAGCCAGACTTGATAATTATAAGATTCTTGGTCCAAATGCAGAATCAATAATTGGAACTGTTGGGTACATTCTAGGATGAAGCGCAACGATTAAGTTGTAAATTAATATCCCAAGCTTCATTAGGAGTCAAGAAGTTAAGACATTTTTTAGGGGCATTGCTAAATAAAGGTTGATTTTAACAATAAGAGTCTGTAGACTAAGGTAA
>JAHDGL010000022.1 GCA_020627625.1 Alphaproteobacteria bacterium
CTCCGTTTTTTGAGAACATTTTGTACTAAAAATTGCCTAATCTATACAAAAATCTACTAAATTTCTTATCCTAAATTCGCGTTTATAGTGAGTAATCGTAATTAACAACTATAAATTAACAACCATTGTATTAGCCATTTTGTCGTGCGTTGCGCGACCTTTTTTGTTAAAGATAATAGACCATATTCCAATTAATATAGTCACATAACCACAAAATCTTTTGATCGAATTATAGATCGAAGGTTTTGAATAATTATCCACATCTATAATTTTTATACGCATTAACAATTTTCCAGGCGTAGTACCAAACTTACTCCAAAACATCACAAAATAAATTCCCATAAAGATAACATTAACTACGAATACAGAGCAAGAATAAATTAAAAATTGTGATGTAGTAACATAACTAGTAAATTCAGGTGATTTAACCGCTGATATTATAGCATCATTATTAATAATATCTATAGAATGTGATAACAAAAAATCTCTAAAAATATAGATAAATATATATTTCGATAGAAAATTCATGATTGGAGTACAAATTAAAGACAATATGACAATATCAATTGTCATTGCAAATAGTCTAGAAATAAATTTGGGGTAAACTATTTGTTTTTGCATAATTAGCCAGGGATAAATTAACTAGTTTTTTCTTTTTTAGCAAATACTAACAATTGCAGCAACATTATTGAAAATATAGCTATTAATGATGCAGCTATTAGTAACATCATAGCTACATCGATAAGCTCGCCTGAATAAAAATAACTTGCAACAGCAATAAATGCAGCGCATATCAAAGCCCGCACGGACATTATTGCTGATGATGCTGTGCCTCTTATATCTGGAAAAACCTCTAAAGACTCTGAAAAAATAACTGGATATGAAACCGCAGCACCTGTTGAATATAACATAACAGACATACTAGTTAAATATGGAGAATTTTCAGTAGTAATAGACACAATAAACATCGAGATACCGCCTAATAAAGCACCGATCATCCCATAAACCATACAATTTCTTTTTCCCAAAAACTCTATAATTTGACCTGAATATAAACTAATTATAGAAAATACTGAAACAATAATTCCTTGATGCAATACATAGCACATGGTTGATAAATTATAGGTTTCCATATATAAAAACGGAGCGCAAGAAACAAAACTTATCCATCCAGCGAAAGAAATACTAGGTATTAGTGAGGATAATAAAAATCTGCGATTTGAGAATAATATTTTAAAGTCAACAATTACTTTTTTAATGCTCAATTCGCTATATTTTTTACTAGTTTCTGGTAAGCCAAAATATAGTGCAAGCCAAGAAAAAATTGAAATAATAGCAACAGTAATATAGCTGGCTCTCCATCCTAAAAATTTATTGATAAACCCTCCAGCTATAGGTGCGATCGACATAAAAATTGTTATTAATGAATTCATTTTACCAACGATCCTTGCTGAATCTGTTGAAGAATAAATATCAGCAACCATTGCAAATGCAACAACTGCAGATGTGCTAGCTCCAACCCCCTGAATAAAACGAGATAATAGCAAAAACTCTATTGAGTATCCTAACATACAACCCACAGCGCCAACTAACATTATAGCATTTCCGATCAACATTATTCTACGTCTTCCATAAGCGTCTGATAAAGGTCCATAAACTATACTAGATAAACAAAAACCTAAAAAGTTTAGAGCTAATATCATTTGCGTTACGCTGTCTGATATTTTGAAATAATTTGCAATATCAGGAAAGCTAGGAACTGAAATATCAACTTCTATAGCTCCTGTAAGTAATGATGCTACTAGAAGAAAAATAAAATGATTCATGATATATTACTATATTAATAATGATTCCACGGTTCAATAAATCTACACGGTTCAATAAATCCAATTTAATGATGTATAGTAAAACAAATCAACAATATAGTAAAATAAATTAATACCTGCTTTAAGAATAATTTGTACTAAAAATTGTCTAATCTACACAAAAATTTTTTAAACTTCTTACCCTAAATTAGCGTTATTATAAAAAATAGTTGAAAATAATTAAAAATCTATTTATAGTTAATTGTTACAAAAATTTTGGTTAAATCAAGTGTAGAGGAGTATATATTTAAATCATGCATGACATACAGTTATTACATATGACTTTCGAAGAAAAAGCTATAAAAAAACTTGAAGAAGTAATGAGTATATCTTTGGTTGAAAATTATTTTTTAAAAAACCAAATTAAATTTGGTTTTGTTAAAGATGAAGATATTTATTTGGTAAGTGATTCTAATAATATGCAAAAAATTAGTAAAGAAATATTACGAGACACCGATGCATTTTTAATGATGGCTACAAAAGCATATTGGATTGCTAGTGGAAAAGATTTTGATAATGATATTTTTTTTTCATTAACCAAAATTGATGAGTGAAATATGCATTTAAATATTATTTTTTAAATATTGTTTATAGTAATTTTGCAAGAAAGTTATTATAGCAACTTCAGGTTAAAATTTATTTGTTTTTAAAAAAGTATCTTGGAATGGATATTTCATCTTTTTTACAATCAATCTGTTAGCATTTAAGGTAAAAAAGCTCAAGTCTAAATTGATAACACACAGATTTCAACCGGAAGTTGCTATTGTTTACTGAATTAGTAAGTTTTATTTTTCCCACATTCTTCTAAAAGTACGTTGACCATAATAAAAACTAATAATACCAGCAAAAATTGCCTGATCATTAATATTCCAAATTATCTCTAGATGTTCAATAATATGGGCGCTAGTACTAATTGCTTGATATTGTAAATATTTTACTCCTATATACATAATGAAAAAACTATATGCAAGAATAGGGCGCACAGAGCCATTTAATGCATCTATCCATTTAATTTCTGTTTTATATGTTGTATATAGAGATGCTTGTTCCATAATATCTCTGGCTATTTGAATTTCTTCTAAACTTTTCAAAGAGCTATTATTATTATATTTTATTTGTGTTTCTAATATGTCTAATCGGTGTTTTTTATTATTCAGGTCTTTAAAATATTTGATTATTTCTGGAATAATAGAACTGATAAAGCCCGTAATAGATGCAAGTAATGTAACCATGATTTTATCAATGTAATTTGATTGTTAAATTAATTTAAACTAATTCCAATCTATAACTTAAGATTCACTATAACTAATCCCAGTCTATATTTAGAATTGAAAATTTTGAGTAATAATTATTCCTAAGAAATGCGTTGTTTCTGGTAGTCGATATAATTTTACAATATCAGATGCATTTGGAATTTTAGTTAATTCATGCGGAGATTTATTTTCCCATAAAATATTATGAGGCCAAGTTAATTCCTTAATATCATTGTAACATTGTTTGATTACAATAGTTGTTTCAAGCATTTCTACTTTGGAAAAATCTAATTCTGCATCATTATGTAAGTATAAATGCAGATAAGGTGTATTATTAGGAACTTCGAAATATCCATCGATGCAGGTAAATTTCTCTGGCACATACATATGAGAGAACGCATTAAGTGCATCGTCATTCGTTGAGCTAAATTTTATTTCTTCCCAATTATTATTTTCAAATAACATAAAATTATGATTTTCGAGTATAAAAAATAAAGTTCCTGTTTTGGGTAAAAAATAACTAACATCCTTTGATTCGTGTGTTTTAAAGCATATATGATTTTTATACTCACCATCTGTGATGATGTACTTCTCTCCTTCTTGCAAAGTTTCCGGTGGATTTTTAGTGAATCCATTAACGGTAATTGATAAAAAATTATCTATAGTAAGTAGGGATTCATTAAATACCACATCTTTATTAGTTTGATTTGGTACCATTAAATCCATATTAAAATTAGTCGTTTTCATCTTTTTTTCTCTTAGTTTAATTATAAGGTATTACTAAGTATACTAATTTGATAATCATCACTAAGGGTAAGAGAGCTAATATCTATGATTATTTCATTATTTCTAGTCTTGTATTCGTAAATCTTTGAATTATCTTTAATTATAATTGTAAAACGAATATTAGTTGGATGGTTGTAATCCCAATTATTGGCTTTTTTAAGACGTGTAATCCATTTAAGTTGTAGTTTATTATCAATAATTTCTTGTTTGATGATATATTGCTCTAAAGATTTATTAGCCTTGTTTTGATAAATAATAGATTGTTCTATATTAGCAGCTTTAAAAAATACTTTCTGATTCTGCAATTTTTCGGATACAGGAATTATATTTACGTCTGAATTAATAATAATAAAATCTTCATCAATAGAATGTTTTGTAATAAAATCTTCTGTGCCCATTTCACCCCTACAAATATACGAAATTTTATATAAATTATCTTCAATCTTTTCTAAGTTTTGAAAATGTATCACTTCTTCCCCAACTATTGCAAGTTGCCAATCGCTACCAGTGCTAATGTAATTATCTAATTTATAACCTTTAACTAGAAAAAAACTAATATCATCCACCATGAAGATATTTGCGCTAGGCGATAATTTAAAATCCACCACTCTAGCTGTTGAATTTGAAGGGGTAAGATTTGTAATATGATTCCAATCATTATTAATCTCACTAGCAAGCCTAGCATATAAAGTGGCACTAGAATTATGACGCAAATATATTGCTAAAAAAGGCGCTTTTGTATTTTCAAACTCAAATGGTGGGTCTAATATTATTAAAGAAGTTTCGATATAACTATTGGCAGCTTGTAGATTTAATTGTTTTTTAGATGTGGTAACAGAAAAATAGTGACGTCTATTATCAATTATACCAATTATTGCTATAGTATTATTTTTTATCTCCGTGTGGATTATCCGAATTAAATATTCTCTATTTAGGTTATTTGCATTATTTGCATTATTTGCGTTCGTATGTTGTAAAATTACAAAATCTGTTGGTCGCAGTGTAGTCATATGGTCATGCAGAATAAACTTAATGACCCTATCTTCAATAGCAGCATTTTTTAGAATTAACTCACCAATATTTATAGCTTGATCTTCTGTTAGTGAAATCGGGAATCTAATTAATTCCTCATTAGTATAAGAATTTATTTCATTATTAACATAAACATGTGCTGGATTATAGTCACTATGATAGCTTATAAAATGCAGATTAATTGCACTTAAGGTTATTTCTTTGGGAATCTCTATTTCTTCTATAAAATTATTATCAGAAAGCTTTACACATTCATCGGAATTTATAGTAATTTCTTGCTTTGTTCCTCTTTTTTGGAAAGTAATTAAATGCTGATTATTAGCACAAATATCGAAAAAATAAGATGATCTTAGAATATTAATAGCATTCAAAGCAGTTATTTGATTAGAAAGTACGAACCCTTCTATGGTCTCATCTATAGTATCAGTATCAATATGATCAATATCTATATCGCATTTATTTGATATTTCTAGAAGAATTGATGACAGATTAATTGCACCAAATTTATTATTTACCCAATGTCCTTTTTCCCATAAATTACCATCTTTCCAGAAATTTGCATGAGGCCAAGCTGGATATGGTCTTGCATCCCAAGTCCACAAGAACATCTGGCCGATATATTCTTCTTTTTGCCAATATTCGATAAAGGCTCGAATTGCTTTTCTCTGTATTGCAAAATCCACTACACCATTAGAATTTCTTGGCACTCCACCATCTATACATTTTGGATCAAAAAAAACATTTGGCTGATTTGTAGCCTTGTCAATTGACGGGAAGCCAAATTCAGTGAACCAAACAGGTTTAGAAAATGGTTTCCATTGAGTAATACTACCATCAGGATTTTTATGAGTATTTTTCCACCAATAGCGTATATTTTTCCATGCATATTCCGGTTTTAATGGGTGTTTTGAATTATTTGTATAGTCAATATAGTAATCATAGCCTTCACCGCTCTGCCATCCATTTTTTAATTCTTCTGGTGTTATGATAGAAGAGATACTATCAGTAGCTGGAAAATATGCATCGATTCCTACAAAATCTATATCATCAGATGCCCAAAGAGGGTCTAGATTAAACCAGCCACCTTTTGTATGATGATATTCTGACCAATCTGCTGCATAAGTAACTAATACATTTTTACCAACGACTTTTTTAACTTCCCTTGCAAGTTTGACCAATTCATCAACAGCAGGAAATTTATTGCCATCACGAATTTTTGTCAGACCAATTAATTCTGAGCCAATCACAAAAGCATCTACGTGATCTTTTACAAGATTAGCATAGTGTAATATAAATTCATTATAACCATGTTCTCTTTGAAAAAATTCAGGCACATATTTTGGTGTAGTAGTAACTCTTCCTCTCCAAGGTTTTTTAGGCACGTCAAGAAAGAACATAGGATAAAACATTATTTTTAAACCGCGTTTTTTTATCTCTATTAGATAACGTACTATACTTGCATCATTTACTGTGCCTCCATATACCGGATTTTCTGCTTTATCTTTTGTAACCTCACGTGCAGTATCGCGATCATATTTCCCCACAGACCATTCTTCACTGTATACTAAATTAACATCCTTAAATTCTATAGCTGGTTTAATAGTACAATCTTTTGCATCAAGATTATCTGCAAACCAGCAAACTACAGGCGATATCCATTTAACATTAGAGCAAGTTGATTGTAGTTGGTTAAGGCTTTGTATGCTGTTAGCAACATTATAGTGATTATGACAATTAAGGTTTTTAGTGGACATTACGGCCCTGGATGGCAATAATATAGATTGTGTTTGAATTTTCGTATCATATACATATTCACCAGAACCAGGGATCATAATCATTGATTTAATTAAATCTTCAACGGAGTTCTTTTTTTTAATATTTGATTTGCGCATAACTTCAAATGACAGGTTTGGAATCATATCATCAAAATCTGCTAATGGTAATTGCTCGAAAACAATATATGCAAGACCGCGATATGCAGTAGCGCAGTGATTTTTTGATAGGTTAGTAATTAAAGGATCGGCCAATTGACTTTCTCCTCCCTTATATAGCCTGAAATTATATTGAGAGATATTGATTTCTCGATCATCACACCAGATGCGATTAATTTCTGTAATTTCACCTTCACATATTGCCATAGCGAAATTTGCATAATATTCAAATTCATTTACTTCTTTATGAACAGTCAAATGACGGGCTTTGAAATGTTGTTTAGTAACGCTAACATTGCGTTTAGCATGTATTCGATCTGCCCAAATAATTTGTCCCGCAATTCGCATTTGTCCAAAGACTAGAGGGATTGGGGTTCCATATTTTGCTTTTGCAATAAAAAACCCATCTTTAACATTAATAGATTTATATTTGTATTCATTACGATGTAGTAATTTATGTTCTAGGTAATTGCCCAGTCTGCGTCCTGCATATCTACCGACTGTAGATAATATTCCCCTACCTAAATATTTACCCAAACTAGCACCTAAATATTTACCCAAACTAGATCCAAATTTAGAAAAAAGAGTTCCTAACATAAAATTTACCGGAAATTTATCATGATTTTATGTAAGATAGCATTGAATAAACTCTGGACTAAGAGATGTGCTGGTAATATTATGGTTGCCGTAAATAACCGCAAGCTATGGATAAAAGGAAGTTTGGGGTTAATAAATTTAAATTATAATAAATACTCAAATGAAAATCAGAAAAGTTAGAACTAGATTTGCCCCATCACCAACAGGTTACTTACATATAGGTGGGGCGCGTACCGCTTTGTTTAATTACCTCTTTGCAAAACATCATGGTGGAGAATTTTTATTACGTATTGAGGATACAGATTTAGCTAGATCAACAGATAGTGCAAAACAAGTAATTATTGATTCTCTAAAATGGCTAGATATTAAGCATGACGAAAATATTATATATCAATCACATCAAAAAGAACGTCATGTGGAAGTAGCAAAAAAACTAGTAAGCCAGGGAAAAGCTTATTATTGTTTTACCCCACAAGAAGAAATAAATTCTCTGCGCGAGCAGGCAAAATCTGAAGGTAAAAACTTTATTTTTCGCTCAAAATGGAGAGATGAACCTTCTTCTAATTCTTTTGAACATCCAAAAGATCAAAAACCAGTCATACGTTTAAAAGCTCCAAGAGAGGGTTCAACAATTATTAAAGATTTACTACAAGGCGAAGTAGTTGTTCAAAACTCGCATTTAGACGATATGATTATATTGCGCTCTGATGGTACTCCAACATATATGCTAGCTGTTGTTGTTGATGATCATGATATGGGAATCACTCATGTTATTCGGGGTGATGATCATTTAAATAATGCTATGCGCCAAAAATTAATATATGAGGCGCTTAACTGGGACGTCCCTGAAATGGTGCATATTCCTTTAATTTGCGGTACAGATGGTGCTAAGCTGTCAAAGCGTCATGGCGCATTAGGAGTTGATAGTTATAAAGCAATGGGATATTTGCCAGCTGCACTAAATAATTATTTATTAAGACTTGGTTGGTCTCATGGTGATGATGAAATTATTTCGCGAGATCAAGCTATAGAATGGTTTAATATAGAGGGTATGGGAAAATCACCTTCAAATCTTGATTTTGATAAGATGAAAAATATAAATGCTATTTATTTACGTCAGATGGATAATGCAACTTTATCAGAAATAATATTTGCTAATATCGGATATGAACTAACTAATCAGTCAAAAGAGTATATTAGATTAGCTATGGATTCTATTAAAATACGAGCAAAATTAATACCCGAATTATGCGACATTGCTTCTATATTTGTTGGTGATAATCCGCTGAAAACAACAGAGGAAGCGCAAGAAATTATAGCAGCATCTGATGATCAACTTATTAAGCAAGTTATAGAGGTTTTAGAAAATTTGAATGAATTTAATAAAGATAATATTCAAAGATCTTTAAAAGAAATAGCAGTGAATAATGAGTTAAAACTTGGCGAGTTAATGAAATATGTCAGAGCATTTGTAGCTGGTAGAACCGCCTCTCCAAGCGTATTTGAGATGATAGAAATTTTGGGAAAGAAAAATACTATATCCAGATTGCAAAAATAAAGAATAATATCAAAAAAAAATGATAAAACAATATCTAGATCAGCATTATAACATTAATCGATTACATAATAGCTATTTAATTAATGTTGATTCAGTTGAATTGGCTTTGCAAGAGTTACAGGATTTTATAAAAGACAGAATATTAACAAAAGGTGATCTTGGTAGTAATGCGGACTATATGTATGTACAGAAAATCGATAATAAGGCAAAAAATATCTCGATTGATCAGATTCGTAAATTACAAGATTTTTTATATAAAACATCAGTGATTTCTGGCAAGAAAGTAGCTCTAATTTATGAAGCAGAAAAAATGAATCTAAACGCAGCTAATTGTTGTTTAAAAATATTGGAAGAGCCGCCGGCTAACACTTATCTTTTTTTGCTTACTGAGAATGCCACTAGTATTTTACCTACTATAAGATCGCGTTGTGTCAAAATTAATCATCGCTATTATGACGAGAAATTTTATATTGAAGAAAGTTTTATCAGGCCTTTGTTGAGATCAACATCTATATCAGATAGGCTTAGTTTTATAAAAAGATTTTCAACAAAAGACCGTGATTTGTGGAGAAGTTTTTCATCTGATCTTGAGAAATTATTAGCAAAATTTTGTTGCGCATCCTTAGACCGTTCAGTTGTTTTATCTTCCTTAGAGCAAGAATTATTATCCCAATTTCAATCCAATCTGCCACAATATATACAATTAAAATATCAAAAAGTTAAGAATATGATAGATCAGGTAAATGAATTTGATCTTGATTTAAATGCAAATAGCGTTTTATTAATTGATCAATTTCGTAGGTAATGTAGCAAACTATTTCGTAGATAATAATTTTGTAAGTAATATAGTAAAAATCTAAACTTTTTTATCCATAGTTTGCGGTTATATAATATACGGTAAGGCAATAAATATAAGCAATAAATATAAGTAACAAACAGCATAATATGTATGATATATTCTTTCAGCCAGTAAATAATATTATTCCTATAAAAGAAAATACCAAAAAAGCATTAGCTAGATTAGGAATTTACTTACTAAGAGATTTGATTTTTTATAAGCCTATATCATATAATATTATTAATAATTCTTCTGATTTTACGACATTTCGTGATGGTATGTTAGTACAAATTGATATTAAAATTGATGAAATTTCTAAGTCATCTTCAAGGCGCTCGCCTACAAAAATTTATGTTTCTAATAATACTGGCTCTGCAATTTTGGTGTTTTTTAATAAAATACCAGCTTTTATATATAATAGTTTTAAAATAGGCAGCAAACATACTATATATGGTAAGATACAATTTTTTGATAATCATTGGCAAATTTCTCATCCTGAATTTTTATTGAAAAAAGAAATAATGGTTGCAATAGAGCCTATATATCCTTTGACTTATGGTTTGATCAATAAACAATTATATGGCTATATTGTGTCTGCTATAAATTCATTGGAAACTGGAATAAAAACTCGAATAGCATTTACTAAGATAAATGAAAATGAGAAAGAATATCTTGAACTTTTGATCAAGGCAATTAGGAAGTTACATTTAATGAATTTTCCTACTGACCTTGCTCCCAATCATGCATTGATTGAGCAATCAACTCAAGAAGCAATAGAATATTTATCTGCAAAGGAATTATTTGCAAATCAAGCATCGTTATCTAAACTAAAAAATCAGAATATAAAAAAAATGGTAGGGAATTTAGTACATCTGAAGTTTTAAAAAAGAAAATTCTAGATAAATTAGGTTTTCAATTAACTGATGCTCAGCAGCATGCAATTAAAGCCATTGAATCAGATCAAAATTCACCTATGCAAATGATGAAATTATTACAAGGTGATGTTGGTTCGGGCAAAACTTTGGTAGCTCTTCTGACTATAGTTAATGTGGTATCTAATAAGACCCAGTCTGCATTAATGGCCCCAACAGATTTATTAAGTATTCAGCATTTTAATTTTTTTAAAAAAGCATTGGAAGATACTGATATTAAGGTAGCCTTACTAACTGGAAAGGCTAAAATCAAAGAACGTAGAGAGATTGATTTAGGATTGAAAAATGGCGATATTGATATATTAATCGGCACACATGCTTTGTTTCAAGATAATGTAATATTCAAAGATCTTGGTTTTATAGTAATTGATGAACAACATAGATTTGGAGTAGAGCAACGTCTTGAACTAATTGCAAAAGCATCGAATCCAGATGTACTAGTGATGACCGCAACTCCAATTCCACGAAGCTTAACTCTTACTGTTTTTGGTGATATGAGCGTTGCACAAATTAAATCTAAACCTCAAAATCGTTTACCGATTATTACTAATATAATTTCTAATAGTAAGAAGTTGAAGCTAATTGCATCATTGCAAAATAAATTGGATTTGGGCGAAAAGATATACTGGGTATGTCCATTAATTGATCAAAATGATAAAACTGCTCATCAAGATAGTACAAATCAAGATAGCATAAATATTGGGCAAAATAATAAAATTATAGAACAGGAAGAAGATGTTATCTATTCAGACGTAACTCAACTAGGGATAGAATTAGAAAAAACCTATCCTGGCCGCGTTGCTATATTACATGGCAAGATGAAATCTGTAGATAAAGATAATATTATGCAGGAGTTTAAATCTGGTGAGTTAAGAATATTAGTTGCAACTACAGTGATTGAAGTTGGAATCGACGTTCCGGATGCTACTTTAATGATAATTGATAATGCAGAAAAATTTGGTTTGGCCCAGTTGCATCAATTGCGAGGAAGAGTGGGGCGAGGTAATTTACAATCTTATTGTATGTTAATGTATAATCCAAAATGTCTATCAAAAATGTCTAGACAAAGATTAGAAATCATGCGTAAAAGCAATGATGGTTTTTATATAGCTGAACAAGATTTGATTTTACGTGGTGGTGGGGAGATATTAGGTACAAAACAAAGTGGGGAGCCTGATTTTTTCTTTGCAGATTTAGGCCGAGATTTAAATATATTAGTCGAGGCAAATAAATTGGTAAAAACGATAATTTCTTCAAAGATTTCTTCAAAATTCATAGATTTTCAAATCAAACTTTTTGCCAGAGATAAGTCAGATTTAGTAAAAAGCGGATAACTTACGGTTAAGTTAAAAAATCGTGATTCTTATCCTAAACTCGAGTTAATAGGTATGCTCGCGTTTTTAAACTTTGTCAAGCAATGCCTAGAAATTAGGTTTTTCAACCCATTGATAAGAATATGGGTCGTTGAAAATCTTGTGTAAGAACTGGTTATTTAGTGAATGGCTTGTTTTAAGGCCGTTTATTTTACCAATGAAACCACCGCCTGAAGAAAATAGATCTCCAGCTAAATCAAGTAATTTGTGGCGTACAAATTCATCTTCATGTCTGAGGCCGTTATGATTTAGAATTACATCCCCATCTATACCAATAGCATTGTCTAAAGATGCACCTTTTGCCAGTCCTTTGCTTTGTAGATAATCAAGTTCATGTACAAATCCAAAAGTTCTTGAGTCTGCTATATCTTTTATAAAATTAGAATTTTTTGAGAAACTAAATTGCTGTTTGCCAATTGCTAGGCTATTAAAGTCTATAGCTAAATCAATATGAAGATCATCTGCAGGGGTGGCAATAATTTCACAACCATTATCAATTATTTTTATATTTTTTAAAAGTTTAAGATGCTTTCTAGGAGTTGTTAATTTTTTGATCCCAGCACATTCAATCATGAATACGAATGGTTGGCTGCTACCATCCATAATAGGCACTTCTGGTCCATCAATTTCAACTATGATATTACTAATGTTGCAACCCCATATAGCTGCCATTAAATGTTCTATAGTGGAAACTTTTGTACCTGCAATATTTTTTATTGAAGTAGATAAATTAGTATCAAATACGTTTTTATAAGAAGCTTGTATTTTATTATCAACTAAATGCACATCTGTTCTGATAAATATCACACCTGTATCTTTTGGTGCAGATTTTAGTGTAACTTGAGTTTTTTTTCCAGAATGTACGCCAATACCATAACAGCTAAT
Source organism: Alphaproteobacteria bacterium (assembly GCA_020627625.1). Lineage (GTDB taxonomy): Bacteria > Pseudomonadota > Alphaproteobacteria > Rickettsiales > Rickettsiaceae > Megaera_A. The sequence continues at coordinate 13,051 of JAHDGL010000022.1, forward strand.
AGAATTAGCGATAGTAGTTTGTAAAAGCATATTTTGATAAAAATATTATTTTAATAAAAATTATTCGTAATGATACATAATAAATAGATTTAAACACAATAAAATTTATGTTACTAAATATTTCAGTGATTTTTTTGAAGAAAACTATAGACCGGGAAAAAAACTTTTGTTATAAGTATTACACGAACTGATAATTGGTTGAATATATATATTTATACATTGATTTAAATTATTTGTTCCTGTTCCTCGGTAGCTCAGTGGTAGAGCAAACGGCTGTTAACCGTTCGGTCGCTGGTTCGAATCCGGCCCGAGGAGCCATTCTTTCTTTAGGCGCAAATTTAGTGTAGGTGTTTTTAATAGATTAATTACAAACAGCTAATATACATTCTAAACATTGTACATTATCTATTATTTGCAAGTTATATATAGAACATAAATATATTAAGAAATGATATTTCTGATTTATATTGGATTTAATTTTCATTTAATATGATTTATTTCAAAATATTTATTTTAAGCACCCGTAGCTCAATTGGATAGAGCACTTGACTACGAATCAAGAGGTTAGGGGTTCGACTCCTCTCGGGTGCGCCATTCTCCATTTTTGGCGGTTTCTGTGAACGCATCAAACGGTGGACGCAAGGTGTATTCTAGCTTACAGCCTTTTAGTTTTAGGTTAACAAGTACTTGATTTATCAATTTACGTTTTTCTGAAGTTGTTGAACCCTTAAATGTTTTACCTGCTCTAGAGGCTAGTTCTACTAAGCCTATCAAGGTTTTTGTAACATTGTTGTCGGCGTTATTATGACTTTCTATTGTTTTGACAATGTCTTGTCTTTTTTCAACTAATTCCTTCCGTTTTGCTTCATATTCTTCTTTATCAAAATCTCCATCCAAAAATAAATCTGTTAACCTATTTAACCTAGTTTGTATTTTTGTATGTTCACTGTTTAATTCTGTAATATGATTTTTATGAAAATCTTTTTCGGAATCAGAAGCTTCTTTTATACATGCTATTGCCTTCTTCAATAATTCTGGCTCTAAATACATTGAATCAAATATTTTTTGTACTTCTGCCAAAACTTTATCTTCACTTACATAAATTGTTTTCTTGATATTTTCTGGATCCCAGCATCGTAAATATGTCCATTCTGCTGTTTTACCGCTATTATATGTTTTTTTCTGTGTAACAGAGGATACAAGTTTCCCCGTAGTGGCGCATTGTATAATTCCCCTAAATAGAAATTCTTTGCTTCCCCATTTAAATGGTTTTTTATTCCATCCAAGACGGATTTTTTGGCACTGATCAAACAGTTCTTTAGTAATAATTGGTGGATAAATATGCGGATATTCTTTACCTGTTTTTTGTACTCTCATGACCCCGTAATAAAAAGGGTTGGTGATAATACTATAAATATGAGAACGTGATAAATAGCCTTGATTGCCTCTAGCATTCTTTAATCCCCAGTTTTTAGTTTTATCTACCAGCATAGGAATTGTATAATTACCTGTTGCGTATTCTTCAAATAACTTTTTAATAAATGGTGCTCGCATTTCATCTAATAATATTTTACCTTTTTCACGACCATTTTTTGAGCCCTTCTCATGTAAATAGCCGATTGGTGCAATACTGATCCATTGCCCTTCACGAAGTTTTTGTGCAATACTACGATTTACATTATCCCGAAGACTGTCGACATAGCTTTGAGCCATCATTACAAACATATTCCACATCATCTTTTCTTGAGATGTAGAGTTTTTATGGATAACACAATTTTCTGTATAAAAATGTAATTCAATTTTTTCACGGTCTATTAAATCATTAAGCATCGGAGTTTCCTTATAGCTTCGCTGCAATCTATCAACCTTATCAGCAATTATAGCAATAATCTCTTTTTGCTTTTTAGCAAACTCAATAGCTTCTTTAAACCTGTCACGATTACCAATTGTTGAACTTTCCGAAAATTCAAAAGTTTTTAATATTTCTAATTCCCTGCGTACGCAATATTCTTGTAATCTATATTTCTGGGCGTCAATTGAATAACCATCTTCTTGATCTTTTGTTGATACTCTTGCTAAAATAATAGCTTTTGTAGCTTTTTTTCTATCTTTCATTTACTAAGCTCCATTTCTTTGTTTGGTAATTAAATTTCATGAAATATTGCTGTTTAGATGAGCATTGAACCAGATATGCAGCTTTAGCAGGATCAAATTCTGGGCCATTATTTATTGATTCACAATTTGGTACATTCTAGGATGAAGCGCAACGATTAAGTTGTAAATTAATATCCCAAGC
>JAHDGL010000023.1:0-6977 GCA_020627625.1 Alphaproteobacteria bacterium
CTCTACTATATTGCAACTTGTAAAAGCTCCTTAGTGCAAATCTGTGAACGGGCACGCAACGATTAAGTTGTAAATTAATCGCCCTGCCATGCAGATCATTAATTTTAATAATGTCCTGTAACTTTTAGTAAAGTGGAGGGGGTGCTAATCTCTGATTTCTTCGTTTAAAAGCTTTTCTATTTTATCTTTAGAATATTTCTTTTCTTTTATAGTTATTTCCTTAGAAAATATTTCTTTTACCGCTTTTTCCTCTAGTATAGGACCCTTTAGGGATTCAATTGCATTACGATTTTTTTGGTAGAAGTCGATTACTTTTTGTTCTTGACCAGGGTATTTACGAGCTTGAGCAATAATTGCTTGCCTTATATCTTCTTCTTCAATTCTAATTTTATTAATATTAACATACTCAGCTAACATTAGGCCAACTTTAACCCGTCTTCCTGCTATTTTATTCAAATATTCTTTTTTTTCTTTTTCTGATTTACTATCAGATTTGCTCTGAGATTTATTTTCAGATTTATCTCCGATCTCTTGTTTTTCAATTTGATTAGCTTGTACATTTAGAGTATCTATTTCTTTTGTTAGAAGAGATTTAGGTACATCAAATTTTAATAAATTTTCTAATTCATCAAAAAGTTTCATCTTCATCATGTTATGAATAGGCTCTTTGTAGCTAGAAGCAATATTTTTTGAAATCTCTTCTTCTAGTTTAGCAAGAGTTTCGCATTTAAATTTCTTAGCAAATTCATCATCTATTTTAACATCTGTTGCTTTGTGTACAGCCTTAACTTTAACCTTAAATTCAGAAGGTTTTCCAGCCAAATCTTTTACATGATATTCTTTGGGGAAATCAACTTTAACACTTACATCATCTCCGGCTTTGCTATCAATTAATTGATCTTCAAAACCTGGAATAAAAGTATTGCTACCTAAAACAAGCTTATGATCGTCTAACTTACCACCATCAAATGCTTTTCCATCAACATAACCAACTGCATCAATAGTGACTTGATCCCCTTTTTTTGCCTTGCCTTTTGATTCTTTATCATATGTTTTAGAAAAGCTTGCTAGTTGTTTTATTTGTTCATTAACATCCTTCTTAGACACTTCAAGAACAGCCTTTTCTATTGAGATTTTTTTAAATTCAGGCATTTTGATTTCTGGTATTAAATCAAATTTTATAGTGAACTCTAAATCCTTATCTTCTTCGTTCTTTAAATCTTCAATTACTGGTTCAAGTGCGACTTTTAAATTATTTTTTTTTGAAACTTCATTTACAGAATCATTGATTTTATTCTGAATAATGTCAGCTCTAATTGATGGTAAATGTTTTTTTCTTAAAATGCTTACAGGAACTTTTCCCACTCTAAATCCATCCATTTTTGCTGTTTTGGCAACTGTGTTTAATTTATTGTCTATCAATTCTGCAATTTCTTTATTTAAAAACGATATTTTTGCATGATATTCAGTTTTATTATTTTTTAACTCAGTTACTTTCATAATCTTAAAGGAATTTTGTTAATTTAAAATCTATTATATTTGGTACGGATGAAGGGACTTGAACCCCCACGCCTTGCGGCACTAGAACCTAAATCTAGCGCGTCTACCAGTTCCGCCACATCCGCTCTATATGTTAAGTTTATTTCTAAATTAAATCTCTACAAATTTACACTACAACAAAAACTTAACTAAACAATTATAATACACGTTATGCAGCGCTTGTAAATCACTAATTTTAGTATATTCATCAATTTTATGCGCTAAATTACAATTTAACCCTAATTCTACAACTTCGCTACCAAGATGAATAAATCTGGCATCAGAAGTTCCTCCGCTTGTTTCTATATTTGACTTTATATTACAAACATCTTGTACTATTTTCGTAAATTCCTGCATTTTATTTGAATATTCTTGAATAAAAGCTGTGGATGAATTATTACATTCTAGATCATAATTTTTTGAATATTGACAAATTATTTCTTCTATTTTTCTATTTAAATCAACAGCGCTATAATTACTATTAAACCTGATATTGAATCTTGCACTAATCGATTCTGGTATAACGTTACTAATCATATTATTAGCATCTATTGAAGTTATTTCTAGATTTGATGGTTGAAAATATTGACTACCAGAATCAAGTTTAACTTCAGACAGGTTTTTCAATATTGAAATCATAGTAGGAATAGGGTTGATTGCTTTTTCTGGATAAGCAACATGACCTTGTTTGCCATTGATTTTTAATATAAAATTAGTACTACCTCGCCTACCTATTTTGATAGTATCGCCAATTTGATTTTTACTCGTAGGCTCGCCTAAAATACAAAGATCTATTTTGGGTGAATATTTTTGCGGATTTTTATTTAAATATTCAAGCATTGCTTTTGTACCATTTATGGCCTCACCCTCCTCGTCTGAAGTTATCAAAAAACTTATAGACCCTTTTGGTTTGTGTTTTTTTAAGAATTCTGCAACTGACGAAAGATAACAAGCAATAGCCCCTTTCATATCAACAGCGCCTCTGCCATAGATATAATCATCCTTAATAGTCATAGTAAAAGGATCTGAATTCCATAAACTCCTATCCCCAGGAGGAACAACATCCACATGACCTGCAAAACATATATTAGGAGAAGAATCTCCTAGTATTGCATATAAATTAGTCACTTCTTTTTCTTTGGAGCCAAATTTCTGAATATCACATTTAAACCCAATTTGTGATAAAAAATTTGTAATATATTCTATAGAACCAGATTCTTTAGGTGTTATTGATTTAAAACTGATTAGTTTTTCTAAAATAGTTAGAATATTTGGGGACATATATTTTTTTGTTTCTATTATGTTTTATACTAAATGCAATATACTTGATATATTTTTGCTTAATGTATATTATATGGTTTTAAATAAAAAAATTCTATCGAATAAACTAGCATGCAAAAAATTCCTTTTACAAAGATGCATGGATTAGGTAACGATTTTGTTGTTATCTCAGAAGATAATTTACCTAAAAACGTTGATATAAAGTCGTTTGTTGAATTGGTCGCTAATCGTCAAAGGGCTATTGGCTGCGATCAATTCATTACCTATAAATATAACGGTAATCATAATGTGAAGATGAATATTTATAATGGTAATGGCTCAAAAGCTCTTGCTTGCGGTAATGCGTCCCGATGTTTGTCACGTTTAATGTTTGATCTATATAAACTACAAAAAACTAGTTTGCATGTTGAATCCAGAATTGTTCGATGTGAATATTTTAACAAAAATAAAATAAAAGTAGATATGGGGCCAGTTAATTTCAAAAAAGATTGGATGCCTAAATCAAATGAATTATGGAATTTAGCAGAGCGTCATTTAATAGATGCTAAAGAAATGTTATGCGTAGATGTAGCTAATCCACATTTGGTAATATTTTCTAAATTATCCGATCAAGATCATAAAATAATTGGTGAAAATTTTCAGAATACAGATCTGTTCAAAGATGGAATTAATGTAAATTTTGCATCAATTATTGATGATAAAATATATCTTAAAGTCTGGGAAAGAGGCGTTGGCTTTACTTATGCTTGTGGTAGCGGTGCAATTGCAACATTCGCTGCGGCTAATAAATTAGGATTTGCTGATGGTGAGGCAGAGATAATATTTGCTTTGGGCTCATTAAAAATGCAAAAAACAGATGCAGGAAATATTAATATGTATGGGCCTGCGACATATGCGTTTTCCGGAGAGTTTTTTTATGAGTAAGAATCAGCGGGCTCAGACAAATCAAACAAACCAAAAAGACCAGGCAAGTCAACAAGCTCAAACAAACCAAGTAAATCAACAAGATCGAGTACACCAAACAAACCAAGAAGTAATTACCTTCGGATGTCGTTTGAATATTTATGAAAGTGAAATTATAAAAAATAACCTAGCTAAATCTGGAGTCAATAATGTTACGGTGATTAATAGTTGCGCTGTTACCAAACAAGCAGAGAAAGAAGCTCGTCAAACTATTAGAAAGTTAAAAAGACAAGACCCCCAAAGGAAAATTATTGTCACCGGGTGCGCGGCTCAAAACACTCCAGAGATGTTTGCTAATATGCCTCAAGTGGATAAAGTCATTGGCAATCAAGAAAAATTATCGGATGAATATTATCGATTAGATTCACCACGGGTGCTTGTAAATGATATTATGTCAGTCAAAGAAACAGCAAATCATATGATAAGTAGTTTTGATGGAAAAGCTAGAGCGTTCATTCAAGTACAAAATGGTTGTAATCATAGATGTACATTTTGTATGATTCCATTTGGGCGTGGCAATAGTCGTTCAGTACCAATTGGTATAATTGCAAACCAAGTAAAATCTTTGGTACAAGAAGGCTATAAAGAGGTAGTATTTACTGGTGTAGACGTCACAGCTTACGGCGCAGATCTACCCGGTAGCCCGACATTTGCACAAATGATCAGAAGGGTACTATCTTTAGTTCCAGAACTTACAAGATTGCGTCTTTCTTCAATAGATGTTGCTGAAATTGATGATGAATTATTCTACATGATGGCTTACAACAAAACATTAATGCCGCATTTTCATATTAGTCTGCAAGCTGGTGATAATATGATTTTAAAACGTATGAAACGTCGTCATAACAGAGAGCAGGTCGTAGAATTTTGTAATAAATTGCGTAAAATCAGGCCGGAAGTATCTTTTGGCGCTGATATTATCGCTGGCTTTCCTACGGAAACAGATGAAATGTTTGAGAACACAAGAAATTTGATTGCAGAAACAGGTTTGCAATATTTGCATGTATTCCCATATTCTGAGCGCGAAGGAACGCCAGCAGCGCGTATGCCACAAATGCCAATGAAGATAAGAAAAGAGCGCGCTGCCATTTTGCGCAAAGCGGGCCAACAGGAATTAGTGAAGTTTTTTAAATCTAATATTGGTCAAAAAGTAGAGCTTCTTGTTGAGGGTAATAATATTGCTCATTCTGAAAATTTCATTCCTGTAAAGATGGATGATAGTTCCAGAGTCAAACAATTTGAATCTGGGCAATTAGTTCAAGCCGAACTTAGCTCTTTTTCTGAGAAATATATGTTTGCTAATTTGTTATAATAGCTCATCATATCAATCTCCATTTCAAATTATATATTAGCATTTTACAGGATTCGTACTTGCTTACCTATCGTGCCCGTTCACAGATTTGCACTAAGGGATTTTTACAAGTTGCAATATAGTAGATAACGGGCACAAATTATTTTGTTAACAGTGCCATATCAACGAATTACAAGATTGAGTTTAAATCATTGTGGGAAAGTATAATTTGAGCTCATCAAATATCAAGTTATTTAAAATTTCCATTTAATTTTACCTGATTTTTTTTCATGATGGGATGGATCCTGAATTTGATATAATTCTCTCTTAAAAAATTGTGAATCTTCAAGTGGGTGTTTCATTTTTTCTTCGTGTAAGTAATTTAATATGGGTTTGTAAGAATTATTTTTTTTAGAAAGGTAATCAAATTTGGAGGTGTCAATTTTCTGTACCACATAACCATCTTGAGAAAAGCGCAAGTTTGAGTTTGTTTCTATTTTTTCAAAATATTTACTACAAATATCGATAATTAATTCAGAATCAGGGCAGTGATAATAACGAGTGGGTAATTCAATACATTCTTCGTAAGAACTTACCTTATGTTGTTGTTTTAATCCTTTTTTTTGGAGTTTTTTAAATTCTTTATCTGCTTTATTTGTTGCTAAGGATTTAGCTGTACAATTGGTGCAATGCATAAATACTGTTGTTAACAGTATTGCGTATAAACAATATTTATAACGTTGTATTGATCGTATTTTAATCATAAGTTCTTAATATATCTCTATTATTTAGTTGTTTATATGTTAACAATATAAATCACCAGTATATCATTTGCTAATTTTTTTGCAAGACTCTAATGTGGTTTCTAAAATCATGCAAGCTGCTATTAAATCATCTTTTGAATCACGCTCTTTGCGTTTTAATCCGATTTCTTTAAGTAAATTGCTTGCTAATTTTGATGTTAGTCTTTCATCTTGCATAAAAATGGGTAATTCACTAGAAATTTGCAATTGATTTGCAAATTTTTCAACAATAAAAGTTTGTTCGCTTTTTGTCCCGTCCATATTTATGGGTAGGCCAATTACAATTGCGCAAATATTTTTTTCTAAGATTATAGATATAATTTTTTGTAATTTTTGTTTGTCTGATTTTCCGTTAATAATTTTTAATGGCATAGGTAAATGATGGTCTGGTGAGGAAATGCCAAGTCCTATTTTTTTTTGTCCGTAATCTATTGATAAAATTGGTCGATTTGGTTGAAAAAATTTATAAAATTCTTGAAGTGTATTGATGATCATGCTATTAAAGTTGAATTTTTTGGAGACTTGCTATGTTTAAATCTATTCAAAAATATTTTGATATTAATCTTTTTAAGTCTTGCTTAGCATTTGCAATAATTTATTGTTTGCTATTTAATTCTGCAATATTTATACATAAATTCGAACATAGTCAGGCTAGTATTCTGACTGCTATTACAATGGTTGTAAAGGATTTTCTTTGCGCGATGATCGCTTTATTTATATTGTTTTTAGCATTGAGTTTGCATAATATGTTATTTTTGGTGGGTTCTTTAATTTTATTTATTACCGGTGCACTGGCTAGCTATTATTTGTTTTTCTTCTATATAGCGCCAACTCCTTCATCAATAAAATCTTTATTTTCTAATGATTTTACTGATTTATATCAAATAATTAGCGCTAAGCTTATAGTGTGGGTAACATTTAGTATTGGTGTATGTTTGTATAGTATTAAGCATTTTAAAATACAAATGCCAAATAATTTCCTAACGCGTATTTTGTCTGCTATTTGTCTTGTATTAGTAATTTTTAATATAATTACTCCAAAATATGATTTGCTAAAAACATATTTTCCAACACAATATTTGCATAATGGATATGTATTG
>JAHDGL010000023.1:6987-15061 GCA_020627625.1 Alphaproteobacteria bacterium
ATAATATATTAAAATGAAAATTTATATGATTGCCGGAGAAAGTTCTGGAGACCTTATTGGCGGTTTGTTGTTAAATGCCTTAAAGCAGAGTAAAGACAAAAAATTTGATAAGGTAAAAATTTGTGGTATTGGCGGACCGCAAATGATTTCTGCTGGATTGAAATCGCTTTTTCCATTCGATCAAATTAATTTAATGGGGTTTGTAGAAATTATACCTCACATTTTTCGTATAAAAAAATTAATAGATCAAACCTTAGAAGATATTATAAATCAGGATCCGCAAATAGTAATCACTATAGATTCACCAGGATTTACATATAGAATAGCTAAAAGACTCAAGAAAAAAGCTCCTCATATTAAATTGTTACATATTGTTGCCCCCTCAGTTTGGGCATATAGACCAAATCGCGCAAAAAAATATGCAAAGCTTTACGATCATTTGCTTACATTATTGCCGTTTGAGCCTCAATATTTTAGTAAGCATGGTTTGCCAAGTACTCATATAGGGCATCCAATATTAGAACAAAATTTCTATCAATATTCACAAAATTTAAGAAAAAAAATGAATATTGATGAAGAAACAAAAACAATTACAGTAACAGCTGGCAGTAGAAAAGGAGAAATAGCTAGGCATATGCCAATCATTAGGAAAGTTTTTGATAGGCTTGCAATGACTCATAAAATTAAAGTGATATTTGTACAGACTAATCAAGAAAATATAAAGTTAATATCCAAATTTCTTGATGGAGCAAGATTCCCGTATGTTTTCTCGACTGATCGTTTAAAGGCCTTCGCTGCAAGTGATTGTGCGTTGGCAAAGTCAGGTACTAATACATTAGAAATTGCAGCTTCTGGAACTGCGATGATTGTAGGATATAAATTAAACCCTATTACATTCTCGCTGCTTAAAGCTTGTATTAAGGTTAAATATGCATCATTAATTAATATTCTTTCTAATCGTGAAATTATTCCTGAATATATACAGTCAGATTTTAATGTAGATAATCTTGTTCTGGCTCTAGATCATTTGCTTAAGAATCATGAGATAGCAAAGGAGCAAGTAACCAAAGCACAAAAATCTATGCAATTAATTGGTCTAAACGGAAATAAAAAACCATCAATAGCTGCTCTAGAAGTTATTTCGAATATACTTAATGAGTAATAACCAATCACGTAAAACATTTTTTGGGTCTGTAAAAGCCGTTCTTTGTGCTTCTATTCCTCGAATATTTGCACATATGCCCTGCGGGAGTAGTTCTCAAAAACATCTTTTTCGACGTCTAAAAATGTTTTACGTGACTGGTTCTAAATTAGAAAACGAATATCATAATTTATCCTTATGGTATTTTGTTAGTTTTATACTAGGTATAGTTTTCTTTTTTCAGACTAATTCTAATTATATTGCGGGTTATTTGTTTAATTATCCGATATACTATATTTGCAGTATAATTGTTTCTATTTCTGTTACATTAATTATTTTTGCAAAAGTTTTTTATAAAGATAATTTGTTATATTCTTTTATAATTTATTGTTTTATAGCTTTTTTGGTTGGAGTTTTTGTTGCAAATATTCGGATCAATAATATTAGCACTCAACCTATTAGCCGAATAATAACAGCAAAAATTATTGGCAGGGTAGGGCAAATGAAACCGACTCTTGGAGGTATGCAGATTATTTTAGAAGATGTGCATTTATTAAACAAAACTAATTTTACAAAAAATAAAGATGACCCTAATAAGGCAGAAACATCTCATCTCAATAAGGCAGAAACATCTCATCTCAATAAGGTAAGAATTAATATTAAGAGCAAGCTAGCATCAAAAGTTAAGTATGGTGATGTAATTCAATTAAAAACAAAATTATTTCCCTTAAAAAATAGCGTTCTTCCTGGAACATTTGATTTTGGTTTTTATATGTATATGTCTGGCATTGAGGCTAGTGGTTATGCTTTAACAAAATTATCAATTATTGAGCATAATAATGGTTTCTTTCATCAGAAGATTCAAACAATTAGACGCAAAATATATGATCGATTAATTAGCGTAATGGGTCAAAAAAATGGTAATTTTACAGCTGCAATTTTAATTGGAGAAACAAAAGCTATACCATCTGAATTGGCCCAAAACATGAGAAATACCGGGGTTTCTCATATTTTAAGCGTGTCAGGTTTACATCTATCATTGGTAGCTATGATATTTTTTGTTGCAAGTCGTTTTTTTCTGAATTTATCAAATTATTTAGCTTATAATAGTAATATAAAAATTATATCTGGTTTTATTTCAATAATAGGTAGTTTTTTCTATTTGCAAATTAGTGGCTGTAACATTGCAGCTATGCGTGCTTTTATTATGACATCTATTTTCATTATTGCCAGTATATTAGGTAGATCGCCCCATCCTTTGCGATCAGTAATGATTGCAGCATCTTTCATTTTGATATTTTTACCAGAATATGTATTACATCCTAGTTTTCAATTATCTTTTTCTGCTGTTTTATGTCTTATTTCTGGCTATGAATTTTATTTAAAAAATAAAGATTTTTTAGGGCAGGGCAAGGGGGTGTTTTCTTCTATTAAATTTTATGTATTTACGAATATATATTCAAGTTTACTTGCTAGTATTGTTACCGCTCCATTTATTATTTATCATTTTTATAAATTTGCAGTTTATTCAGTGTTGATGAATCTTATTGCTGTCCCATTAATGTCATTTTTTATGATGCCTTTAGCTTTGGCATCAATAATATGTATGCCATTATCTATAGATAAATGGATCTTAAAATTATTAAGCTGGTTTATTGATATAATAACAGTTGCTGCAAATTATATTATTGAATTACCGCAGGCAATCTTAAATGTTGGATCAATTTCGTCTTTTAGTTTATTAATATTTACACTTGGTTTTTTCTGGATTTGTATTTGGCAGACCGTTTGGCGTTTTATAGGGGTTGTCATAATGAGCATATCATTAATAATGATGTATACCGAGAATAAACCAGTTTTTATTTACGATCATAAAATCAAAGCAGTTGGGATAAAGAATACCAACCAAGAATTAGAAATATACGTAGAAAAGAAAATGCCCAAATTTATATCTAATTATTGGTCAAGTTGGTATGGCCAAGATGCTGTACTAGTTAAAAAGCGTAAAATAGCAAAGATTGATCAATTATTTACTCTGCCATCTGGAGAGACTATATCACTAAATTATTGGAATTGTTCTGAGGCCAATATACAAATTATTACTTCTAAAAAACTAAAATGCAAAGGTGATTATCAATTTGTAGATAACGAATATTTATGGAAAAATAACCAGATATTAGTTTATTGCGATAAAGAAAAAAAATGCTTTGTTAAATGAATCTATATAGTAATTTAATTTACTATATAGATTCAACTATCCCTTCAATTATCCCTTCGACTATGATCTTTTAATCTTGCCCATATTCGATTTTTAGCAATGAAAAACAAAATAGTAAGTATTGATAGGAAAATCATTGCTTTTAAACCTATAGATTTACGATGTTCCATCTCAGGTTCTGCTGCCCATTGCAGGAAAATAGTTACATCTCTTGCCATTTGACTGACTGTAGCTGTTGTTCCGTCTATAAATTCTACTTGATCTTCTACAAGAGGTGCAGGCATGGCGATTTGCTTACCTTCAAAATAGGGGTTATAGTAAAGTCCAGGCATTATATTCATATTTTGTGGGGGGTCAGAATATCCTGTTAACAGTGAGAATAAATAATTGGCCCCATCTTCTCGTGCTTTAACTATCAAGGATAAATCTACAGGTAATGCTCCATTATTAGCTGCACGAGCTGCAGCCTCGTTAGGATAGGGCGGTATAAAAGAATCAAATGGTAACCCATGTCTTTCAAACATATCACCAAAATCATCTGGCCCGTCAGTAATATTTTTTGATGAGGCAATAGCTTTAATCTCGGCTTCACTAAATCCGATTGCTTTTAAATTACGATAATATAAATGTTTTAAACCATGACATGCAGAGCAAACCTCCAAATATATTTGCGCTCCTCTTTGTGCAGCTTGACGGTCAAAACTTCCAAACATTCCTTCAAACGGCCAACGTACCTGTTTTGGTTGTTTTACATCGGAAGATGCATAGCAAATATTTGCCAGGAAACTAATTAATATTACGGTTATAATTTTATTATACATAATTATTACTGACTAAATTATATTTTATTTTATCAGGATTAAGGAGAATTTTCATTATCTGGCAGTGGTAAGTTTTTTTCAAATTTTGATATAAAAGGTAAAATAATTAAAAAGTGAAAAAAATAATAAGATGCAGAAATACGGCTAATAGTAATATAAGGTTCTTCAGCTGGTTTGCCACCAATATAACCTAATATTAGACAGTTAATTACAAAAATCCAAAATGCTATTCTATATATTGGCCTATAAGCTGAACTTCTTACTTTTGAACGGTCAAGCCATGGTAAGAAAAATAAAATGAGTATACTACCAAACATTAAAACTACTCCTCCTAGCTTAGAAGGAACAGCTCGCAAAATTGCATAAAATGGTAAAAAATACCATTCGGGAACAATATGAGCTGGTGTTACCATAGGATTTGCAGGTATATAATTATCAGGATGCCCCAATAAATTAGGTTTGTAAAATACAAAATAAGCAAAAATTAAAAAATAAACGCCGAAACCAGCAAAATCCTTAATTGTATAATATGGATGAAATGGAATCATATCTTTCTGTTTTAGTTTTACACCTGTTGGATTATTTGATCCATGTGTATGTAATGCCCATATATGTATTATAACTAATCCAACAATAATAAAAGGTAGTAGATAATGGAGAGAATAAAATCTATTTAAAGTAGGGTTGTCTACAGAAAAACCTCCCCAGAGCCAAGTAACGATGCTTTCGCCAACAAATGGAATAGCTGAAAATAAATTCGTAATTACTGTTGCGCCCCAATAGCTCATTTGTCCCCAAGGTAATACATAACCCATAAAAGCAGTTGCCATCATTGCTAAAAATATAATCAAGCCAAAGTGCCATAATAATTCACGCGGTGCTTTATAAGAGCCGTAATATAACCCTCTAAATATATGCAAATAAACAGCTACAAAAAATAATGACGCCCCAACTGCATGTGTATAGCGTATCATCCAACCGTAATTAACATTGCGCATTATTTTTTCAACACTATCAAAAGCATGATCAACATGTGGAGTATAATGCATAGATAGCATAAGACCGGTAATAATTTGAATGACTAGCGCAATGCCAGCTATCGATCCAAGGCTCCACATATAGCTTAGATTTTTTGGTGTTTTATATTCGCCTAAATGTTTTATTGCAGAGAAAATAGGTATTCTATGATCAATCCAAGCAATAATACCTTTTTGTTGCAGCGTTTCACCTGTCGATCCTTCTGTTTTCATAATTATCCAATTTTAATTTTTGTATCCGAGAGAAATTCATAAGGTGGGACTGCCAAATTTAATGGAGCTGGTCCTTTGCGTATTCTTCCAGAAGTATCGTAATGAGATCCATGACACGGGCAGAACCAGCCATCATAATCACCTTTATTTGAAACAGGAACGCACCCTAAGTGAGTACAGATTCCTATTGTTATAAGCCATTGCTTATGCTCTTTTTTAACCCTATCAGAATCTGGTTCCGGATCTTTTAAATCCTTTAGCGCGGTTTCTTCTGCTTCTTTGATTTCTGCTTCAGTTCTATGGGTTATAAAAACAGGCTTTCCTCTCCATTTTACAGTCGCTGTTTTTCCTGGTTCAATATTAGAAATATCAACCTCTATTGAAGATAAGGCAAGTACATCAGCTGAAGGGTTTAGGGAATCAACCAGTGGCCAAGCTACGCAGGCCGCTCCAATCGCAGTCATACCGCTTGCTGTTAATGTTATAAAATCTCTACGGGTGGTTTTATCCGATTTGTCTATTTCATCATCTGACATTTGTAAAAATCTTCTAAATCTTCATTCTTAGTTCTTATTAAAATAACATTATATAGTCAGATCTTTGTTTAGCAATAATTTTTAAATATTATCCGTGGAATATGGGTCTTTTTGCTCTTCGTACTTATTAAAATCCAACAAATTATTTAGATTTTCTTCGAAATTTTGCTCTTCTTTTGTTGATTCGTAATTGGGAGGGTTTTCCAAGCAACTCCAAAAATCACTTAAATTAGCAATTTTAGGAACACAATATCTTGAAACGGACTTAGCATCGCGCAAAGCTTTTGAAACAATTTTTTCTGTTTCTTGTAAAATGCCTGCATCAGTAAGCCCCTTAAAAACCCAAAAAGTAACTACTAAAGCACTAACCATAATCATAACGTACCATTTACTAATTATTCCATATATAAAAACAACCATTGGATTTTTTAGTAAAATTTTAAGTTTATTCAAGAAAGCTGTAAACATTTTTTCTAATATAAATTTTATTTATATTAAATTCTATCTGACTAAATTAATAAAACCAAACTTTTATATATAATTGATCGTAATTTTATATCCTATATGTTGTAAATATTTTTAACTAAATATCTGGATAAATATAGAGCAGGTGGAATGATAGTTAAATTTATACCTATCATGATAAATAGTAAATATAAACGATCACTATTTTGAACTAAAATACCCGAAAATATTATATTAGGTGTTAATAGAGGTAAAACCAATATTGACAAAAAATTAGTATTAGATCTAAAATAAGCTTGTATTGCAGCAATTAAAATTACTAAAGAAGCGCTTAATAATAATAAAATACTAGCGCTTGCTATCATTATGTATAATGCAGATAATTTTAAATTATATATTACGTATAGTAAAGGTATAGTAAGACAAAAACTAACAAAGCAGTTTAAACAAAGAGCTATATATTTTGCTAATATAATCCTACTTGGAGCATAAGAAGCTAGTAAAAGTTCGAAAGTCCCATCTTCTAGATCTGGTTTTACTAAATAGCTTGATAAATTTATAAAAGCTAAAGGAATGCTTATTACCGCAAACATAATACCAAAAATTTGTATATTTTCATAACTATTAACAAGTGTTACGCTGAAGCAGCAAATTACAAAGAACATAAAACTATATTTTGTTATATTATAAATTTTATTTTGAATTTTTAATTCTTGGTAAATTAATTGTTTCATAAATATATTTGTTATTTTGTATGAAGATGGTTCTAATATTCTGAGATATTAAGTATTTGTGCGGTTTTAATAGCTGGTAATTCATGAGTTGCAATAAAGGTGAAACCACCATTATCTGCATGAGTTATTATCAAATTTAGTAATAGTTTCTTATTATCTGAATCAAGATTTGAATCTACCTCATCTAATAGCCATAATTTTGATTGGCAAGTGATTAATCTGGCAAGCGCAACTTTTTTCCGATTACCAGTTGACAGTTCATAGCATTTTGTATTTAGCAAATCTTGCAAAGAAAAATAAATTATGGCTGCGTTTACTAGAGATTCTGATTTGTATAGCTTTGCCCAAAACTCTAGATTTTCTAAAACGGTCAATTCTAGCTTTAGTGCAAAATTATGTCCAATATAAGTACAGTAAGGTTTTGATAAATAACTGATCGGCAAAGATTCTTTGCCAAAAGTAATATTCCCTTTGCTAGGATTTTGTATTCCAGCAAGCATCCTTAATAACGATGTTTTGCCCGATCCATTTTTACCTTGTAGGTAAACAATAGATGATGGTAGGAAGCTCATAGAAATATCTTTAAAAAAGATCTTTTTTTCTATAAAAAAGCTCAAAGAATATAAAGATATCATGCTGTAGGTTTTTGATAATTATTTTTGGCAATTAGATTTATTTACTATATCATTTACTATGTATTTTATTATTCTAGATTCATTTATTTTAGTTTGCAATAATTATAGTAATTTTAGTTATCATAACTTACTGTAACATTTATAGTATCAGTATATACTCCGGCAGGGTATATTGTATTATCCTCTCCTGAGTGTTGTATATACACTATATATTCACTTGTTACACCATTGTTGTTGGTTGTGGTAGTAGCATTAGTGATAGTAGCATTTCCAC
>JAHDGL010000024.1 GCA_020627625.1 Alphaproteobacteria bacterium
TAAGCATACCGCCAGCGTTCGTTCTGAGCCAGGATCAAACTCTCAAGTTTGATTCTGCCTTTACTTTTTTGTTCAAAAAAAAATCGACAGTTGCGTTATCCTAAGATAACATATTTTACTACTGTCACTACCTTTATCTAATTACTTGGTATATGTTGTTTATTTACTTCTAAAACAGCTTCGTGATGTTTTTGAATCGCTCACGTTTCGATAGGGCTAGTTATAAGCAAGATCTCGCTTCCTGTCAACAATAATTTTTAAAAAAAATAATAATTTTTTCAAAAATAAATCTATGTCAAAATAGTAAGAAAATAAACCAATTATAAATTACCAAAAGAAAAGCTAAGCAAACTAAGTCATTCCATTATATGGACTAAGCAATCCAATTATATATAATTGGAACAAAGCGCTTATATTTAGTTACAAAACCAACTATAACCAACTACATTTAATTACATAAATAGTTATAATGAAGCAATACTTTACCAAACACTAGCAAATCTAGCAAATAAAGTATAATATAATACGAAATTATATAGTATATAATCAACTAGATATTGGTACATAACCAACAAAACTATAAAAAATAAATTACACAAAACATCGTTAAATGAATATGAATCATTTTCAAATATTAGATCTAGAACAAAAATACGACATAGATTTAAAATTATTAAAAACACAATATTTAAGCAAACAAGCATTATATCACCCAGATAGAGCCAAATCTGAATCTGAACGTATGAAAAATTTAAATATCTCAATGCAATTAAATGATGCTTATAAAATTTTACAAGATGATTATATGCGCGCCGAATATTTAGTTAAAATATTGGGGCAACAGTTCGACGATGTTATTTTACGTAATCAAGTAACACAAGATGATCTTGAACAAATTATGGAACTTCACGAGCAACTAGATTCAACAGATAATTTAAATGAATTGCAGCAAATGAAGACTGATAAATTAAATGAAAAAATGCAAATTGTTACATTATTAACAAAATACTTTCATAAAAATAATCTGACCAAGGCTATTGATATTACTGTACGCCTAAAGTATCTTACTAATTTAGTCAAGAATATAGATTTAAAAATTAGAAATATTAAAAATGCAAATAATCAAAATTAATGAACCTGGCGAATCTGAAAAATCTGATTCACATGATGAAATTGTAATTGGTATAGATTTTGGTACCACAAATTCTTTGGCAGCATTTTCAAATAAATCCAAGCCAGAAATCATCAAAATGCCGGATGGCGCGGAATTACTGCATTCTATCATTAATATAGTTGATAATAGAATCATTATTGGAAAAAAAGATATTGCCAAAAATTTCGTACGATCAATTAAACGACTTTTAGCCAAATCCTCTCAAGAAATTAAAAATAATATCAGATTGAATAGTTTATCGGATATTATCTCTCTTGATGAACAAATTCCTAAAGTGCAATTAAATAACTCTAATAAGACTCTACCTTATATTGCTTCATATCTCTTCAAATATCTAAAATCTTATAGCGAATCAGCCTTGGGAAAAACTATCAAGAAAGCAGTAATCTCAGTTCCTGCATATTTTGATGATGCAGCAAAAGGACAGATTTTATTAGCAGCAAATCTAGCAAATCTTGAAGTGGTAAGATTAATTGCCGAACCCACAGCTGCAGCTTATGCTTATGGGTTACAAAGCAAAAAAGAAGGAACCTATTTAGTATATGATCTTGGGGGCGGAACGTTTGATATCTCGATATTAAGTATGCAATCTGGAATTTTACAAGTAATTGCTACTGGCGGCGACAATATGCTGGGCGGAGATGATATAGACATAATATTAGCTCAACACCTAGCGCAAATTACAAACTCAGAGCTTAATGAAAATCTAATTTTGCAAGCAAAAGAGATAAAGGAAAAATTATCCTACGAAAAAGAAACAGATGATAAAAAAATAAATAATAAAAAAACAAATGCTAAAAACATAATTTTTGATAGTAATATCATATCTCGAGAAAAATATGAAGAATTAATTACCCCTATTATTGATCGTACGATAAAAATTGCCAAAAACACCCTATATGACGCAGAAGAGCCTGAATTAGATGGAATAATTTTAGTAGGCGGATCTACTAGAATTCCAATAATCTCAAGCAGGTTGCAAAATAGTTTTTCTGCGCCAGTGTATAATGACTTAGATCCAGATAAAATTGTAGCTCTAGGGGCGGCATTACAAGCAGAAAACCTATCATCACAATCAAATTCGCTACTAATTGATGTAGTATCTTTATCTTTAGGACTGGAACTACATGGAGGCATGGTCGAAAAATTAATCATGCGCAACACACCAATTCCATTCTCGATTACAAAAGAATTTACCACCCATACTGACAACCAAACAGGAATGAAATTTCATATAGTACAAGGAGAAAGAGAAATGGTAAAAGATTGCCGCTCTCTAGCTCATTTTGAACTGAAAAATATTCCACCAATGAAAGCAGGCAAAGCCAGAATAGAAGTTACATTTACCATAGATGCTAATGGTATTTTATCTGTTATAGCAAAAGAAATTGAAACCGGCATTGCTCATAATATTGAAATAAAACCTAGCTATGGTTTAAGCGAAAAAGAGATTAACGCTGACCTTCATTCTGCATATTCTAATGCCAAGCAAGATCACAAAGAAAGACTGCTTGTAGAAAGTAGAAATCAGGCCAAGAGCCTAATCGAAGGACTACAAAAAGCAATTGAAGAAACGCCGGATATTCTATCTAATGAAGAAAATAATCAGCTAAATGTTGCAATAAATTCTTTACAAATCGTAATAAATTCAGATAATCGTGACAAGATTTTATTAAAAATTGAAGAGTTAAACAAAATTGCAGAAAATTTTATTCAGAAACATTTAGATAAAGGAGTAGAATTGCATTTAAAAAACCGTCACATTGATAAAATCAACGATAATTAATAATGTTCAACTTAATTTTACTAGTATATTTCAAAATACAAATTTTAGACAAAATTAATTAATAAGATAAAATAATTCGTTAAATTTAGAGTCATGACAGCAGAAAAAGTTAAAGTAATTTTTATTGAGAGCGATAAAGAAACAGAAGTCGAAGCTTTAGTTGGCCTATCCATACTGGAAGTAGCGCATAATAATGATATTGACCTTGAAGGTGCATGCGAAGGCTCTCTTGCTTGTGCGACTTGTCACGTGATCCTAGAAAATGATGTATATGACAAACTTGGAGAACCAGAAGAAGCTGAAGAAGACATGCTAGATCTTGCCTTTGGGCTGACCCACACTTCAAGATTAGGGTGCCAAATTATCTTAACAAAAGAGCTTGACGGAATCAGAGTAAAACTACCATCCGCCACTAGGAATATTAACGTGAATTAAGGATAAGAAATTTACATAAAGATATTAATATGGCAAATTTTGGTATAAATAATTTTCAACCCAATTTTTATTTGCTATAGTTTTTCAGAAATTATCACTGATACTAAAATCCCAGATATTAGCAATCCAACGGTGATTATCAAAGGTACATAAGTTGGTATATAGACAAAATGAGCAATAAAAATCTTAATTCCAATTGCAATCAAAATTATAGCTAGTGAATATTTTATATATTTAAAACGTTCCACAATATCTGCTAGCAGAAAAAATAAAGCTCTTAATCCTAGTATAGCAAATATATTAGAAGTATATACGATATAAGTGTTTTGTGTAACGGCAAATATGGCTGGAATGCTATCAATTGCAAATATTAGATCCATAGCCTCAATAATCATTAATGCCATAAAAAGCGGCGTTATAAAAAATTTATTATTTTTTATAACAAAAAATTTATTTCCAACTAATTTAGGATGTATATTTAGTCTTTTTTTAAGAGTTTTATATATAAACGTCTCTTCAATTTTTACAGGCTCCTGTTCTAAAAGAATAAATGTTTTAATTCCGGTTATAATCAAAATCCCTCCAAAAACAAACAAAATCCAGTTAAAATTAACTATCAATGATGCACCGACCCCAATCATTATGGCTCTTAATATTATTACCCCTACTATCCCCCAAAACAATACACGATGTTGAAACTTCAAAGGGATATGGAAAAATTTAAAAATTATAGAAATTACAAATATATTATCCAAAGCCATAGCTTTTTCCAACAAAAAGCCGGTATAATATTCTCTTGCGCCCTGGATACCAAAATTGTAATAAATATATAAACCAAATAGACAAGCAATAATAATGTAAAATACCGTTAAAATAATACTTTTTTTTAGAGAAACAACCTTATTTTTTTTATTCAACACCCCAAGATCTAGTGCAAGTAATAATATTATTGTAAAAGAAAAAACTACCCACGATAATATCTGATTATTCATAATAATATCACTATTTTAATTTATAAAAATACAACGCATCAATTGTTACTACAACTAATAACATGAATTAAAAATAAAAAGTTGGCATTAATAATTCAAACAAAAGATCAGCCAAAGACGCGCCTTTGGTTAATTTATTGCAATGCAATTAATTATATATTTATAAATTTGTAATAGCAAATATATGAAGGAAATACATACCTAAGAAGTAGGTAATAAATATGTACAAGTAGTAAAAATATTCATACAAGTAACAAAAACCCACGTAAAAATAATTAATATGCTATTGTTCTAAAATAGCATATTTCTTGCATTATAATTTAAGTTTAAGTTTTTATAAAATCTAAGCTTGTTTTGCTTTGAACCTTTTATTTACCTTGTTTATGACCAAAACACGACCCTTTCTTTTTACAATCCTACAGTTTTTATCTCTTACTTTTAAAGATTTTAAGGATTTGACGATTTTCATAATAGTTCTGTAATTTTGTGAGTTTATACTTATAATACCGATGTATTATAACTAACTAAGTAAAGACGTCAAGAACAAAGATACATTTTGTACTTGACCATTACATATAATAGGACTTAATATAAGGCAACTAAGGTAATTTGAGTTTTATAAATTAAAATATTGAAATTGGGAGTATTATTAATGAAACCTTATAACGATCTTGCGAAAATAATTCATAAAGAAGGATACATATTTATCATTATTTTTGCAATAATAACATTTGTACTTGGTTCATTTAGTTCGATTTTTACCTGGCTTGGTGGAATAGCAACCGTCTGGTGTGCATATTTTTTTAGAAATCCAGAACGAGTAACTCCAGTATCAGATAGTTTGATAATTAGTGCAGCAGATGGCGTGGTTACTAATATTTCAGAAGTGTCGCCTCCAGCAGAGCTTGAAATGGGCGACGAAGAAATGATACGCGTGAGTGTATTTTTAAGCGTGTTCAATGTGCACGTAAATAGAGTGCCAGCTAGTGGTAAAATTTTATCGCTACAATATCATCCTGGTAAGTTTTTCAACGCCTCTTTAGATAAAGCTAGTGTTCATAATGAGCGCCAATCAATTCTTATGGAAACAAAAAATAAAACAAAAATAGCCTTTGTACAAATTGCTGGCTTGATAGCA
Organism: Alphaproteobacteria bacterium; assembly: GCA_020627625.1. Taxonomy (GTDB): domain Bacteria; phylum Pseudomonadota; class Alphaproteobacteria; order Rickettsiales; family Rickettsiaceae; genus Megaera_A. The sequence continues at coordinate 5,526 of JAHDGL010000024.1, forward strand.
CGTAGAATCGTGTGTGATTTAGAAGAAGGGCAGGAGGTGAAATCTGGCGAAAGATACGGCATTATCAGGTTCGGGAGTAGGGTAGATATTTATTTACCATTAAAGACAGCGATTTTAGTTACTGAAGGACAGACTTGTATTGGTGGTGAAACTGTAATTGCAGATTTAAAAATGAAAAAAACAGATCAGCCAAAATTTGAAAGACGTTAATTTTGAAAGACGTTAATTGGTAGCAAGGATTTTAATCAGCAATAGATAATCAAAAATGAAATTTAATAGTAAAAAATTTTTACAGCCAATTCCGGTTATCAAATTATTACCTAATTTAGTGACTTTGATTGGTTTAATCATTGGTATTAGTTCAATACGTTTTGCAATAGATGGTACCTGGGAAAGTTCAGTGTATTGTATTTTAGTTGCAACAGTAATTGATGCTATTGACGGGCGGGTAGCTCGTATGTTTAATGCTAGCAGTCATTTTGGTGCTGAATTAGATTCTTTATGTGACTTTGTAAATTTTGGTTTATGCCCGGCAATACTTATTTATTTATGGTCACTACAGCAATATGAGTACAAATTGCTTTCATGGATCTCTTTTGCATTATTTGTAGTATGTATGGCAATACGTCTTGCCAGATTTAATGTTGATCTAACAAAGTCAGAAGAACAGGAAGGTAGCAAGAAAACTAATAGTTCGTTCTTTATGGGGGTACCTGCTCCAGTTGGTGCAATTTTGGTTTTAGTACCGTTAATATTAGATTTTGAAATAACTTCTTTTATTGACAATTTTACAGTACGTAATCATACTCTTGTAATTGATTTATATACAATAATCATAGCTTTATTGCTTCCTAGCAGATTAAAAACTATTTCTCTTAAAGGGCTATACATTAAACCAGAATATCTATCATTAACAATGATGATTTTTGCTATTATTATAGTAGCTTTATTAATATATCCTTGGTACATCTTACCATTTATTGCAGTAATCTATATATTATCTATACCTATATTTATGAGTCGATCACGTTCTGAATAAAAATATGAGATTAAGAACCAACCAGGCAAAACATTGATAAAAAAAATGACCAATTAGTTATATTAACGCGAATTTAGGATAAGAAATTTAGCAGATTTTTGTATAGATTAGGCAATTTTTAGTACAAAATGTTCTCAAAAAACGGAGAATATCCGTAGATATTTGAGTATTTTTGGGGTTATTTTTTGCTAACAAAGTGTCAATCTATACGTAAATATGCAATTTTGTTTATCCTAAACTCGCGTTATTAGGTTTCAAAAGCCTAAAAAATACAGACAAATTACAGCAGCGATTTATCAGATAAAGAGTGTGGATTAATATCAAAGATCCTTTACAAACGCACTAATATGCAATGTAGGTCACCGCCTAAAGATGCACGGCGTCTATGGGATGTGATATTTATGCGACAAAAAACGGATGTTTTTGGCGAGATTTGCCCTATGATTTTGCCCAATGAAAAATTGGTATATTGTAAATTAAAATGGGAACTGCTATTAGACAAATTGATTGACTCCTCAAATTCTAGGACAGACTCACGGCACACTACAAAATTTATGATTGACTCGACTTACCCACAATTCCACAATATCGACGACTACAAGATCTATTTTTGTAATTGTGACGGTGGTTTTAGTGCTTTTAGAGACTTAAGGCCTTTATAATTGTATTGTGGTATTTTTTTACTGCGCTTCTCAATGTGTTTTTCTATATCTAAGTGTTTTACTATATCTGACGCCTTTTCTTGAATTACACTCATGGGTAGTTTTGTGTTTAAGCTTTGGTTTTCTTTTTGTTGTGGTGTAAGTTTTTTACCCCCCCTATCATTGTCTTTTATGTTTTTAGTTTGTGTCGTCTTAGTACCTTTTATGTTTTCTTGCGTCTTCTTAATTGCTTGTCTAAGCTTGAAAAAACTTGGCGAGAGTCTAATTCTTTGTGCGTTTTTATCCGATTTTATAAATTCTTCCGCCGATAACATTGATTTTAATTTTTTAAAACGAAAAGTGGAAGCATATTTAAGTGCCCTTTTAAAACGAGAAGTGAAAGCATATTTAAGTGCCTTTTTAAAAGGCGACACCTTTTTGGCGAACGTCTTTTTTTTAACCATTGAATGAATTTCTTTGAGTAATCTTCCTATTTTACCTATTCCTTTGTTAAGAAATTTTTGTTTTTTCTTGCTCTCTTCCCGTTTTGTACCTTTAACATTAGCATTAGTTTTTTCAATTATTTTATTCATCTGAGACGTAATTTCTTTACCGAGCACCTTTTGTAAATCTTCTGGTATTCCCCTTGTAAACAAATCTAGCACCTCTTTACGGTATTTATTTTTATTGAACCCCTCGCGGGACAAAGGCTGTTGGATCTGGCCTTGCAACTTAGCCGCTTGATCCTCATTTTCTTTAATTAGTTTCGCCGCTGGCTCAGTTCGAGTATATTTTGGTACCATTTGCGACTCTTTTTGCAAAAGCATTTTTCGTATAAGCTCATCCCTACTGTGCTCTAAACCATCTTGGACACTTCTAATAGTATCGTTTGATATTTTTTTTGGATTATTTTTTTCCTGCTCTTGCACTGCTTTATATTCTGGAGAATTTAGAAGTATCTTACAAGCATTAGATCCTGTGTCTCTCTTGTAATTAATATTTATTAATTTCTGGCAATCAATTCCAGTCCTAAAGGCAGTTTGATAAATATCTCTATAATCTACATTATCTTTTAGAATATGCGGCGCTAAATTGTCATGTTTGCGCTCTACATAATTATCTATTTTGTGTTGGACATTCATCACTTGAGCGAAACCCTCACCTACTATTTTAAACGCTTTATCAGTAGTTTGAATTTTTGTGCCCAACTCATCTACTGTTTTTAGCATTTTTTCTTTATATGTTTTATATAATGGATCTAATTTTTTCTTGAAAATATTCTGCAGCTGCTGTTTTTTTAAATCGGACAATTCAGGGCATTCTGAAATTTTCTGATTTCTTTCTGCAAGGGATTTTTTTACAAAAACATCTATCATGTTGGCAATAGATTTTTTTTTCTCTTCTGGCCCGAGACTACTAACTATTGTGTTCCGCACGCTAGTATATAACTTAGCCTCATCATATAATATATTACCAGGTAGTGATCTATCGTGATTATCTTGATCTTCTCGTAACAAATAACTTATAGCCTCTAGTTTTTTGGTATGCTCTCTTCCTTTATTATTAATTTCTTTATATAATTTGTCTGCTTGATTGCCTAATTCTAATAATTTTTTTTTGATTTTAGTATCTTTAGTATCTGCAGTATCTAATTTTATGGATTCTTTTAGTTCATCCAAGTGCCCTTTGTAATTATGCCACTCAAATATTGACTCTTTCTCTTTAAGAACTTTTTGAACATTATCAAATTTTTGAGAATCACCTTCTTTTTGTGCCTCTAAGTCTTTATGATATGCTAAACTTAAAGAATTATATAACTGTTTAGTTCTCAAAAATGATAAAGCTTTTTCTTTGGGCTCAATCTTTTGATCATTTATCAGTGTTGATAATGCTGTATCATCCATCTTCTGATAATGTTCTATAAAGTGTCTTAGGCTTGTTGTTTCAGTCCCAGACACCTGCCTCCGTGGTAAGGTATATCCCATATTATGTTCAAGCAATTCCCTAAATTTTTCTTCCGATGACAACAAAAACTTATTACCTTTTGCTAAACAATTCCATTCAGATGCCAGGGTACTTTTTTTAGAATCTCCTGTGGTTATAACAGTTGATTTGGGAGGTAATAAATGAACATATTTAGATATATTTTTTGGTTGACATGAAGATTGCACTATGTCTGCTTTAGAACCACCTAATCCCTTACTAATATTTAAATATAGATCTGCAGTTAAGATATCTGCATTTCTTTCTACTGAAACAACATGGTAACCGTTGTGCTGAACGCCATGCATATCAATGGCCATTTTTATTGACCTATCGTCACCCTTTTTTTTGCGACTTTTACACTCTTTTATAACTTGCCCTATCTTCTTAATAGGATCCTTACTCAGATCAACCAAGATCAAATTTACTGAGTTATTATTCATTAATGAATCATACAATACTTTGGAATTACCACCACGAGATATGGTGTCATTACCACATATATATATTACATCTTCCTTATCTTGATCTGCTATTTTCATTACCTATTACAAATTATTCAATTCTATTTGCTCTTATGAGTTTGTATGTTTTGGACTAAGTTAGGTATTTTGTTTTTATCTATAAATTCATCGTAAAGATTTATTCTTGTATCTAGTTCAGCTATTGCCTCTAGTTCAGCTAAATATTGATTTTCTTCTGAATTTTTATGCTTTTCTAAAATTTGGTAAAATTTCCCTTTATTCTTGCCATACAGATCAAAGTTATCATCAGCAACTTTCCTGACTATAAAATATTCGTCCCGTAATTCCGCTTCGAACCTGTCCTCAAATGAAGTATTAAATATTGTAAATGCTTCCAAGGATTTGCATTTTAGTAAAAAACTTACTACAGAATCTAATGGAGAGTTCCATTCGCCAGAATTAGAATATAAAGATAGTCTTTCTAATGAATTAAAACTTTTTTTCCTATCAAGAACATTTATTAAAGAAATGATTTCTTCGTCCCGCATTGCAGAAGAGGATATTTCGAGATTTTTAATATTATTGTTTAGGTTGCTTGCTAAATTTATTATTGAGTCCCCACTAATTTTAGCTCCCTCAAATAGAAAAGAAGATAGTTCTCTGCAATTAACTAATACTTTGCCTAATAATACAGCTTCATTTTCATCTATATTGCTACGTCCTACATTTAAGTATTTTAATAAGGGGTTATTAGCAATTACCTCACAAAATGATCTAATTGGCTCACCTTGTAAATTATTTGCACTAATGTCTAAAGACTCTAAAACTTTGCAATCTTTTAGCTTATTAGCTATAAAATTCAACTGTATATTATTAAAATCTTTTTGCGATATATCAAAATGTTTGAATGCGGGAGATTTTACCAATGGGCTCAATATTAGATCTAAATAATCTATAGTCATTGTATTGAAATGCCACAATTCTATACTAATTTGATCTAAATTATTGCAGCAATTCTTAAAGCCATCACCAATCTTTTGTAAAAATTTAATATTACTGGAATAAATATTTAGTTTAAGATTTTTTAATGAGGTGGATGTAGAAATAGATTCAAAAAAATGACTGATTTCATCTATATTTAAATCGTTATCAAGCGTCACCCCTACTTCATGATAAGAATTAGGATTGCTTAGAAAATTTTTAATATAGTTAGTTCTGGTAATATATTCGCGTTTCATAACAATTAATAATTTCCTTTTGTCATTAATACATATTATCATAAAATGATTGTAGAATCCAGCAGCGCCCATTTTACGGCAATTCTGGATAAGGAATGGATAAGTATATAACAAAGATAAGGATTGCAAGATGCTACTATCTTCCCGTTTATATTTAACCTCAGCTTTATTGCTCTTGCTATCGCTAAATTATATAAATTATTTTGTGAACAGTACCATATCATGGCGCAGATGTAAGCTTGCACAAAACATCTTTTTATGTCAAAATAATCCGTAAGTATAAACTACTTGTCAATCGAAGCTCGCAAGAGCGTAGTTGGATTTAATCTGGGACCATAGCATATGAGACTTGCACAACTATATGATTTTCATGGAAAAACAGCCTTAATCCATCTCGGCTTTGTTGCTAGCCCACAAGATTTGGATTCTGCTTTGATGTTTTTAGCTCACAATGAACATTCAGCTTATATGACAGGAACAAACATTACTGTTGATGGTGGTAAATCCTGGGGAGTAACGTCGTGGTAGATAATTCTAACGAATTACCAAAAACAATTTTTCGCTTTATATGGCATTTTCTATCTAAATTTAAGGTAGCCGCGTCATTCTATGTATTTTTGAGTGTGATAGCAGGTTTATGGGGACCATTTAATAGTATATTGATTAAAAATGTTATTGACCTTTTGCCCCAAGTGCAAGGTGGAGATGCTTCTATATTACTAATACCAGTAGGGTTGATTGTTTTAAATTTTCTTGTTTTTGATAATGTTACCTGGAGAGCCATCACATATATACGTGCTAAATTTACACCTGTGATTATCAATAATATGATTGGCTCTTCTATGAGTTATGTTCTTGGGCATTCGCATCAATTTTTTCAAGATAATCTATCTGGAAAAATATCAAAGCAAATTACAAATTTAGCAGATGGAACTGAAAAACTAATTACATCCGTTGCTGCAAATTTTCTAAGGGGCGCTTCACTTTTGTTTGCTGCATTTGTGACTGCCTATTTTGTTAATCCGATTTTTTGCTTGATATTGGTGACTTGGTTTGCACTCTTTGCCAGTGCTAGTATTGCTATGTCCAAAAAATTTGTGCTACTCGCAGACGCACAAGCTGCAGCCGAATCATCAGTGGTTGGTGAATTAGTTGATACAGTGTCAAATCAAAGCAATGTTAGAATTTTTTCTAAAAAGGCTTTTGAGAACACTCGTATGGAGCCATATTTTTCCGAGCAGCGTAAGTCTTACAGTAACACCTATTTTTACGCATTAATTATGCACTCAGTTCAAGGTGGTTTAATTGCCATCATGATGGCATTCTCAGGCTATTTTCTTGTAAAACTCTATGCGGGGAACTTAGTGACTGTTGGTGACTTTGCCCTAATTTTTGGATTAGCAATGGAAACAGGCCATATGATGTGGTTTACCATGTCAGAAGTTGATGAGTTTAACAAAGCAGTTGGCAGATGTAAGCAAAGCTTGTTTACTCTAATGAAACCGCTAGAAATTACTGACAAAGCAAATGCTAAAAATCTTGAATGCACTCATGGAAAAATACAATTCAGCAATGTGAAGTTTCACTACAAAGGCACAGAGCCTCTTTTCCAGGACAAATCTATTGATATTGATTCTGGGCAAAAAATTGGGCTAGTAGGTTACTCAGGAGGTGGCAAATCAACTTTTGTTAATTTGATTATGCGACTTTATGATGTTACCGCTGGCAGTATTTTAATAGATGGCCATGATATCCGCGGGTGTACTCAAGATTCCTTGCATAAAAAGATAGGTATGATTCCACAAGACCCCGTACTATTCAGGCGGAGTTTAATGGAAAATATTCGCTATGGACGCGGTTGTGCTACAGATGAAGAAGTTATTGAAGCGGCAAAAAAAGCGCATGCACATGAATTTATCATTGGTCTTGCTCAAAGGTATGATTCTTTAGTTGGTGAAAGAGGAATTAAACTCTCCGGTGGCCAGCGCCAGCGTATTGCAATTGCTAGAGCAATTCTCAAGAATGCGCCTATCCTTATTTTAGATGAAGCAACAAGTCAGCTGGACTCTGTTACAGAAGCTTTAATCCAAGATAGCCTGTGGGAGTTGATGCAGAATAAAACAACCATTGTGATTGCTCACCGTTTATCAACATTGCTACACATGGATCGAATATTAGTTTTTGAAAAAGGCAATATAGTAGAAGATGGCTCTCATGACGATCTTTTACTACAAAATAAACTTTATAAAAAACTTTGGGATGCACAGGTAGGTGGTTTTTTGGGGGATGATTCCAAGTAGTTGTCTGATGCCGAATAGAAACTTAATCAATAATGAAGGATTACCTAAAAGCCGTAGAACATATCTTTGCTTGCCTAAGATTGAAGAAATGGCAGAGTTCTTATCCGCTGTCAAAGAAAGCGTTGAACTGCATCATCCTTGGGTTGAAGCGCCTAGCTCGGAAGAAAAATTCGAGCACTATATTCAAAGAATATATTTTAACTCACATCTTAGCCTTTATATTCGCCAAAGAATAGATGAGCAGTGAATTGGCGTTGTGAATATAAATGAGATCGTTAAGGGAGTATTTCAAAGCGGCTATCTTGGATTTTATCCATTCAAGAAATGTAGCGGACAAGGGCTAATGACTGAGGGGCTATCATTAATTCTTGATGTTTACTTTAAAACATTAAAGTTACATAGATTAGAAGCAAACATCCAGCCAGAAAATTCAAAATCAATAAACTTGATAAAAAGGTTGAATTTTAGACGAGAGTGATTTTCCCAAAATACTTAAAAATTAATGGTCAGTGGCGTGATCATGAACGGTATGCAATGACTTTAGAGGACTATGAAGAGAATATCAATGAATAAAATTGAATACACAAAAAACCCAGCTACTAGTGATATTGACTTTCTCACTAAGCAAATTAATCAGGAGACCTCTGAATACGGTGAAGCTTATCCTTTTGCTTTTTTTATTAGGGATGATGCGGCTGAAATTATTGCGGGCGCAAATGGTTTTGTTATTTATGGCGCAATATATACCGACCAGCTTTGGGTTGATAAAGATTATAGAGGACAAGAATTTGCTACAAAACTTATGGCTAAAGTGCATGAATTTGGCAAACTAGAGGGATGTAAAATTGCCACTGTGCAAAAGATGAGCTTTCAAGGCGCGCAGGTCTTTTATGAGAAATTAGGTTATGTACAGGATTTTAAACGAGCTGGATATGTAAATGGTAGTACTTGTATTTTTATGAGGAAAAGTTTACATGGTGCAAATTAAGCATAGCGATATCAATTCATTATTAGATAACATAAGTAAAGAATTACAGAATTACCTTGAGGACAATCTTGTTGGCATTTATATTTTTGGTTCGCTAGCCTGGGGTGATTTCAATTACAAATCGAGTGACATAGATTTTGTTGTTGTTACTAACTCTGATATTACTTGAGTCTGTAATAAAGTTTGATACCGTTGTATTAGTCAATAGAAAAACTAAACGATATATAGTAATTTGAATTGAGTTAGCCTGCATAAAAGGTCCGGATTTTTAAATTTAGTTTTTAGTTTTTAACTTGCAAATAGCTAACCCATTTGAAGGTAAAAAAATGATAAGTAAATTTACAAATCTAATCTATGGCACTGTTAACAAAATAATTTATATAATTTAGCGATAGCAATAAAGCTGAGAAATGCATGGTCCATTTTATCAAATCTCATAGCAATCCGTTTATTTTCCTTTATTCTACCGAAAAAACGCTCGATAATATTACGCTTTTTATACAATTTAACATCATAAAAATCTTCAGGCGTTAGGCTAGAATCTTCTGGCAAATATTGTAAATTATCATGACAGTGGAGAAAAAGTAGTTTATATTGTAATAATCA
>JAHDGL010000025.1 GCA_020627625.1 Alphaproteobacteria bacterium
GATTCGTGCAAAATTTGATGGAATTGATCATTTGGTTTCTAATTACGATATAAATAGCTGGCCATCTGTGCCAATTGATGGTAAATTAACCGTAGGCTTGCCTAGTAAAAACAAACCTAGATGCAGAGGTGAGAGAAGTTTATATGATATTTATGGTGGCGAGTGGAGACCGCATATAGACCCTCGACATAACTTACATTGGGACTATAAACCAGGGGGAAAATGCGCTCAATGGCTGAATATTCCAATTAATGGTAAAGAGCCTAAAATAATAACAAAATCTAAATATTTAAAATATAAGGAAATTAATATGTTGCATGTAAGATGTTTTAAGGATTTTGATAGTGGTGAACCACAAATTGTAATATATGGAGATGCTAAAGATTATTTGCAAGCAGGTGAATATTTATCAACCAAACGATTTGCATTATTAAATGATAAAAATTGTTTTCTTTATTTTCCTCCTGAAATTAATTTTTTAGATGAGTGGTTAGTGGTAAATGCAAAAGAATGTAAAGAGCTTTCAGATTTATTTATTAAAATAGGGAACAACCCTGCATGTTATCACCATTATTATGATTTAGAGTCGTTAAAAAATGTAACATTTGATATTAGAATATCTATAGGTGAATATGATAAAGAAATGTTTTATAGTTAAAAAATATCTTGTAACGTGAATTAAGGGTTATGATTCAGCAGGGAATTTGATCTCCCTGCGAACTATTTATTATCTTCACAAAAATTAGAATTAATCATAATTCTCCTCATTTTTAGGAGCGCATACGCTCAGCCCCTTATTAATATAAGATGATTTCACCTTAGCACAATCTAGTAATGAATGAAAAATAAAGTCATGATTAATAGGGTTGTGCTTTTTATTATTAATTAGATTAAATAAATCAGGGTTTTTATTATAAAATTTCTTAGATCCCCAAAAAAACATACCAATATTTAACTGTTCCTTGGGTATGTTATCATCTTTTGAATAAGCATTAGCATAATTACCATTTTCACCTAAAGAATACCCGTGGTCTGAAGCATAAATCATAAAACTATTTTTATTTTCCAACAATTTGATTACTTCATTTAAAAAATAATCACTATATTTTATAGTATTAGAATAACCATTTAACAATTTTTCTTTATTACATCTTGATATAATGTTATCCATACATTCTGGCATAAATTTATTTTCCATATCTCTTGGATAACCATTATAAAAAATCCAATGACTTCCAAACATATGTAATACTATCAATTGGTTACCTTTTTCCATGTTCAGTCTTGCATTTATTGCAGGTAGCATATCTGTATCATAAACCGTACGATCGGGAATCATTTTTGTAAAATCTTTGCGTATTAAGAGATGGTCAGCCTCTAATGCACTTGATGCATAAGTAGTCTCAAATGTACCAAAAATACCTTGATTGCCAATCCAACTTGTTGTAAAACCCAACGATTTAAAAATAGAAATAATACTTTTTTCAGATAAAGCTTGCTGAAAATTAGGAACAACAGCAGAAGTTAGTATATAAGGAAGAGAACCACGAGTAGATGTTGTAGAAGATTTAGCATTAGTAAAGCTAATCAAATCACTTCTTGACCGAAGTAACGGAGTATTATCTCGCAGATCATAACCGTTTATCGATAATAAATCTCCTCTCATAGATTCACCTATTATCAATACAACAGTAATCGGTTCAGAATCATCTATATTCTCTATATTAAATGAATGTTTTTTAGTAAGATCAATTTTTTGATCTAATTTACTAATATGTAACTTAAACTTTTTATTATATTCATAAATACTATAAAAAATATTAAACGGTAGATAATTTATGATTGTTGGATTAAATGTTCTAAAATTCCAGTTACTGCTAATAGAAATTACTAATATTAAACTTAATATACGAATAAACTCGAAATAAACCGATTTACATTTTCTTGTAGTAATTTTAAAACTTAATATGAACCCAAAGATAGTCGCTACTAGCATAAAAATAATAGCCTGGTAACTGATAAAATCTCTAATTAAATCACTTTGAACCGTTAATAAATCAATTAGCACTCCCGTATCAAATACTTTGTTAAAATAGAAATAAAAATAATTATTGATAGCACCAATTGCAAACAACAAAGCAAAAATAATAGAGCTTATAAGGCGAGTATTTAACAAAACAACGTAAAAAGTAATAATGCTTGTGGGTAGCAAAATTGCCAATTCCATAATAAATTTTATTAATATATCATTATCTGCAGGCGCTTTATAAAAAAACAATATTACATTAAAGAATAATATGTAAATTATTGATAACAACAATGCTTTAGAGAATTTAGATAGTTTTAACATTTTGTAGTTTTTATTTTATAATTGTTTATTTTAATGTACTAACCTATAGTTGGGCTTACTTAATTGAGATTTGTGATTTAATTTTGACCCGAGTCTTGAGTGTTTACCATACTTATACAACTCAATAGAAACATTACAAGGTAACAAAGTGTGGATGGACAATTTAAAATACAACATATAGTAAATAACAAAGCCAAAATAACAGAATTTATAAAGCGATTATTTAATAAAATAACATACAAAACAAGAGTGATTGTTGGTAATAAAGTAACCAATTCTCTGATAAACTTTGTTAATATATCCGCATCTGCGTCTGTAGGCGCTTGATCTAAAAACAATATTATATCAAAAAATGATAGATATTTTAGCAATGTTAGCAAACCTTTAGAAAATTTAGATGTAGTTAACATCTTATAATTCTTGTTTTGTAATCGAGTATTTGGTAAAAGAATGTAAAAAAAAGTGCTTATTCCTAAAAAAAGCAACAAGTTTTCAATAAACTTTGTTAATGTATTCTTATCTGTAGGCGCTTGATCCAAAAACAATTTTATGTTAAAAAATGGTATTGTATTAAAAAATGCAATTACATTAAAAAATAATATAAAAATTACCAATATCGAAAATGCTTTAAAAAATTTAGATGTGTCTAACATTTTATAATTTTTATTTTGTAATTGTTTGTACTAGTTTAATATATTTAACCGCAAGCTATCGATAAAAAATAAGATATGTTTTTGTTTATTTTTCCTTCAAATTATCACTGACTAATTTACTTGAGGCCTTTTATTTATCTTAACAATAGAAATGAATAAAAAACTCCAAGCAAATTAATTGTAGCTAATAGCACAAAATAAACGGAAATGAAATTATCACGATTTCTGTTGGGAAATCTTAGCCATATACTCTTTGTTAAGACCTCGTACAGCAAAAATCCATAATACCACTATTACAAAAAAGATAGATGCAAAAAATGGAGTTGCTTCAACAAATGTATATGTAGGGAACATTAAGAAAAAAGTAGACTGAATAATAGCTCCACCTCCTTTACCAAACCTACCACCAATAACATCAACTGCAGCTTTACCTTTTGTTTTTAATTCATCATCAAGAGGAATATATGACATTTCCTTCGTAGAATCAAAAAGAGAATATTTAGTAGCTTTACTTAATACGTTTTGAATCGTACCAATCATAACTACCATTGCAAGAGGTCCTGTTCCTAAGAATGCTGCAACTTGCAAGCCCATACTATCATCAAAAACAATGAACGAGAAGAAAGCCAGACCAGTACATAAAATCATAACAGGAGTAAATGTTGCTGCTGTAGACCAAGATACTTTACGTAAGATATTACTTCCTATTAACATAAAGAAAATAGCCGCGGCCCCCTGATAAGCTTGGAAGTTACCCATATATGAAGTATAAGCCTCAACAGTTGGGTATAATTCTTTAATTTTTGATTTCCATACACCTTCAACTAGGTTAATAGAAATACCATAACAAATTACTAACATTACAACTAAACCAAGATATTTAGAAGTAAAAATCATTTTGAAGCTTTCTGTTAAATTTAGCTTTGTTTTTTTCTTTTTCTTAGGTCCAGAAGAAGACACATCATATAAATTAGGATCAGTAAGTACGTTACGATTAATCCAATTATATAAGAATAATATTAACAAGCCATTGATTATCACAACACATAGCACGGGTATTAACTTAACTTCATCTGCAACAATTTGCACATCATCACTTAACAGATAGAAAAAAGTAATAGCTACAAGCGGTAACGACACATTACCAATCAAACCAAACATTGAATAAAAACGTTTAGCTTCCGATGTTTTAGTTATTTGGTTAGCAAATTGCCAGAATAGCAGTGAAAGCATCATAGCACCCCACATCTCTGACATAACATAGAATAAAGCATAACTCCAATTTCCAGCAATCTTAATGAACCATTGTAAGTTTGGATATTGGTTAATTAAGTTTTCAATAATATCAGTGCTTAAGTGAAATATTTCTGGGTTAGGATATAGTACAAATGCAAATAACGTAAAATATGTGACAAAAAACGATGTAATAGTATAAAACACTTTTTGTTGGCTCATAGCATTGCAAAGCTTGGCATAAAATACCATCATAATAATAGCAGAAGGCATCACAGCATAAGTTTTAAGAAAACTAATAGCCTCAGCGCCAATATGAGTTACAACCAAACCATCTTTAATAGATCTTACCGTTGCGTAATTAAATAATATGCATGCCATCATTAAAGCCATTGGAATAAACTTTTTATTTTCATGCAAATCTATTGGCCAAAATATTTTTCTTAGTTCGGATAAAAAGTCAGTGTTTTTAGAATTTTCCATTTCCGTTATATTTCAAAATTATTAATTTAATTAAATTACACCATATACGATATACAAATTATTCCAGATAGTCAATTAATTTTGGTATTTGTTTGTTTTGTAATACAATAAATTAAGTTGAAATTTGCGATGATTATCTGTTAGAAAAAAAGGAATTAATAGAATCTGTTGGGTGTAAGGTAATTTTTCTTCCGTCTTATTCGCCAGATTTAAATCCTAAAGAAAAATTTTGGGCTAATATAGTAAATTAAGTTGGCTTAAATTGGGCGCATTTTGATACATAAATTTAACCCAAATTAATTAAGATAAATCAATCAAATCTTTTTGCTATTTCCCAATAATCATTAGGGCTTAAATTCTCAGCCCGTAATGACGGATCTATTTCTAATGAATTCAATATATTATCAATATCAGAAGATGTTTTTTGCAATGACGATTTAATCATTTTACGCCTGGATGAAAATGCTTCCATCGTAATCTTCTCTATTCTAGCCAAAGTTTTTATCCCAGGACTTTGCTTTTTTGGAATTAAACGCACTATACTCGACCAAATTTTTGGTTCAGGATAAAAGGCTTTGGGGCTAACATCGAAGCATTTCTCTACATCAAACATAAGTTGGCATATGATAGATAAACGACCGTAAGTTTTGCACCCTTCTTTCGAGATAATACGATCTACAACCTCTTTTTGCAACATCAAAACCATACTGTTAACACAGGTAATTTGATATAGCCAACTAATTAAAAGCTTTGTACCTATATTGTAAGGTAAGTTAGAAATTATATCTAATTTATTATTTCCAGATATCAAATCTTTTGTAATATCAGATAATTTGATTTTTAGCGCATCATTGTGAATAATCCGCAGAGAAGAATAATTTTCCTTTATTTCATGAAGTAATGGCAAACATCGAGAATCAGTTTCTATAACTGATAGGCTTTTAGGGCCAGCTTTCAAAATAGATCGAGTCAGGCCAGCAGGCCCAGGTCCTATCTCTAGAACATTAGAGCTTATATTAACACCAGCCAGACCTACTATTTTATCACATAAAGTAGCATCAAAAATAAAATTTTGTCCGTACTTTTTTAAGGGTCTAATACCATGTTTGCTAGCTAATTTAGCAATAGATGGCAACATATAAGTTAACCAGAAATCATTAATCTAATATCAGCTTTTGATTCTAATGTTTTCAAAAATCTTTGAAATTGCTTTGAAGCTTTTTGTCTATGTAGAATCTTAGTGATTTCTTTTCTATTTTCAGCAGAAATAATTTTATCCTTTTTACAAACAAATAACAATTTAAATCTATCATTCTCCTTGTATAGCTCACTAGAAGAGCCAACATTGGTATCCAAAATGACAGCCCTAGTTCTATCAGGTAATTGAATTAATTTACGATCAAACTTTTCTCCATCAGCAAATTCTTCATAAGATTTATTTTCTACTTTATCACAAGGATTTATATTTTTTTTGAATATTTGCATTTGCTTGAGTACTTTGTCTGTATTATCTTTAGCAGTAAACACCCAGGCTTCTATATCAAATTCTTGCTTGTTATCAGTCAACTCTAAACTAATTTCATCTTCTGGAACAAAGATTGAATGAGATAATGATCCAAGAATTTTATTAAAAATTAAACTGCCCTTTATCTTATTTCGAAAACTGCTAGAGTTTATACCTTTCTCCTTTAAAACACTAACTACAGAATTTTCTGACATATTATTTATATATTCTAAATGCTTATCTATTTCCTCTTCAGTAATATTAAGTCCTATAGCTGCAGCGTGTTGAAAGAGCACCTCTTCTTGAATCAACAAACTAAGAACCTCCGTATTGAATAGTTTCTCCATCTCTATAGATGCAAACTCAGTATTATTTAATGCTATAATAGTTTTTTTCCTGGATTGAAAATCATATTTTGTAATTGGTTGATCATTAACTAGAGCCACAATATCTGGTAAATTTGCTGCAGCTGAAAATGATGATAATATAATAAACAAACTTAATATTTTTCTCATAATTGTTATACTCTTTATATACTCACATATTTATAGATTTCAAACCTATAGAAAAGCTTTTACTTCTAGATTTCTTAACCCCTCGCAAACTATCGTGTAAGAAATTATCAGTAATAGACCCTGTGATACTAACACAATCGAATAAGTATGTCACCCCTATAGTTCGCACCAAAGTTTTTGTAGAATTATGAGATATGTTAATTTGAGAAGAAAAATCAAGAGATAGGTTAGGGTTTAACTGATATTTCATGTCAATATTCATTTGAGATGTTTTATTTTCCTCTGGTGCAAAACCCTTTTTAGCAAAGTTCGTTGATAAATTATGCAACTCTGTAAACATAACGTTTGTAGTTAATTTATCCATATTTGCACTGATTCCAATTTCATTACGAATCGGTTTAAATTTTGAATCCGCTCTAAAACGATAAAAGAACTCAAGATCGCTATTTATAGCAGCTCTTATACTCCCCACATAATCAGCATTTTTTTTGTCAGTGACGTTATTTTTATGCATCATTTGTCCTAGAAAAATATCTAAATATAAATATTTTGAAATAAAAGAAGAGTTAACGCCATAACTTAATCGGTTACCATAATCATGAATATCGATACCGCTGAAACTATTTGGACTAAATATATTATTTTCTGAAATTTCACTTTTGGGTGGATCTATCAATGCAAATTTTTGATCATCTTCAGTATATTTTTTACCCAAAATTAGCATAATAATTGGTTCTATAATAATATTAGATTTAGAACTAGGAGTTTTAATTAAAGGATACCTCCATTTTGCTCTAAATTCCGGTATGTTTCTATACCAAACCACTTCATGCCCTTGGTTACTATTTGAATTTATGATAGAAGTCCAATATAAATCACTACGATTAGCTAGAGTCAAATTTATTATCTGACCATTATTAGTTATGATATTATTCATTAACTCCAAATCAAATGAAGTTCTTGCAACAGGTTTATTTGGAACATGATATAAAATTGTATCGTTCCTTATATTAAATAACAATGATTCTGCACTGTTTAAACTATAAATATTTTGTGTACGAATTCTTGGAAAAACAAAAGGCGTTCTTAATTGTGAATTTATACTTGTATCTGTTTTAATTTCAGCTGATCTTAAATCTTGAAAATAAACACCTTCAAGTAAAAAATAATCTCTTTTGTTAATTTTATTTACATAAATATTAGATGTTAAATATGAATCGTAAATATTATGATAATTAACTAAATAAGCTTTATCTGATGCGCGCTTAATATTGAAACCATAATTTATATTATTCTGAAAAAAATTACCTTTGGCAAGGATGTGATAGCGTTTAGCATTAGAATTGCTATATATTTTCCGATCTTTAGTTTTTTTAAACTTTGCATTACCGTAACTACCAAATATTTCATATTCCCCAATATGCATCTTGTGTCGCATTTCACCTTGAAAGATAGTATATTTTTTCCCAAATCTTGGGCTGAAGGTGAAATCAAGGTTTGGTTTTGCTAACAAATAAAAAGGTACTATAATGCTGTTATCCTTAATTCTAGGTCTTAAGAAACCTGATTGCGCTGGAGCAAGAGGCGTAGGATGTGAAAAATACGGTAAATACATAACCGGAACACCGTATACTTCAAAAAGCAAATTTTGATAGGTTACTTTCTGTTGGCTGTAATCTAGATTAGTATGTTTAGCATTTATTTGCCAGATAGGTTTTTTACCACAATTAATATCACAGGCTGTAAAACTTGATTGCTCTAGTACTGTTATTTTATCATTAATTCTCTTTGCTAAACGAGATACAAGAATTGAATTTTCATCAAATTTTGCAATAAAGTTTCTAATAACTCCTTGTTTTAGCTTGTTTTTAAATACAGCTTTTTCACCATAAATTACATTTCCTTTTGTATTTTTAATAGTAACGTTCTGTGCTGCAAATATATTATCATTTTTCAGGTAATAATGAATCTTATTCGCTTTTAGTGTATAATTATCCATTTTAATAAAAACATCTCCACTTGCAGTAATGATATCTTTTTTTGAATCATAATATACTTCATTTGCTTTCAGTATTACCCCTCCTATATTAGAGTCCTTTGCAAAAGAATATAAAGAGGCAGAGCCTATTAAAAATGATACAAGTAATAATTTGCAAATAAATTTCATTTAAACTATTTTTATTTTATACTGTAATAAATCATACATTAATAAATTTCCCTCATCATAAAATTATGTTAGAAAATAACTTAATAAACAATACAAGCTCATCAGAATTCTCTGTTTCTGAAATTTCTGGAAAAATAAAATGGCTACTAGAGAATAACCTAGGTGTCGTTAGAATTAAAGGAGAAATTTCTGGTCTAAAAATAGCAGCGTCTGGTCACGGTTATTTTTCCTTGAGAGATAATAATGCGATACTGGCTGCAACCTGCTGGCGTCATAATTTATCTAGAATTAATTTCAAATTAGAAGAAGGATTAGAAGTAATTGCAACAGGTAAAATTACTGCTTATGCAGGCCAATCAAAATATCAAATATCAGTAGATAATATTGAACCAGCTGGGGCTGGTGCTTTTATGAAAATACTAACAGAGCGTAAGATCAAACTTGAGAAGGAGGGGTTGTTTGACAAGAATCATAAACAAAAAATACCATTTTTGCCGAAAAAAATAGGAATAATTACCTCAATTACTGGTGCTGTGATTAAAGATATTATTCATCGTATTTCAGATAGATGTCCAACACATTTAACCATTTGGCCAGTGTCAGTACAAGGTGAATCATCAGCAAACGAAATAGCCCGTGCAATCAAAGGATTTAACGCAGTTGATACCAAGCAAAAACCCGATTTATTAATTGTCGCAAGAGGTGGTGGGTCAATAGAAGATTTATGGTCATTTAACGAAGAAATAGTCGTACGCTCTGTTTATGATTCAAAAATACCAGTAATTTCTGCGGTGGGGCATGAAACCGATTATACTCTAATTGATTTAGTCTCTGATATGCGTGCCCCAACTCCGACCGCTGCAGCCGAGTTCGCTGTTCCGGTGATTTCGGATCTTAAATATACTATAAAATCTTTAGAAAATAATATTACTAATAAGCTAGCTAACTTACTTAAATATCATTCAGAAAAACTATTAACTATTGATCGAATATTAAATCATACAGTAACTCAAATCGATAATTATAATCAAAGAATTGATGAATTAGCATTTAGACTAGTTGGATCTTTGCCTAATTTACTAAGAAATAAAGAATCCGCTTTGCAATATTTTCCTATAACAAGATTACTCCCAACAAAAATTCTAAATTATAAATATTTACAATATAAATATCATGAAGATGCATTAAAAAACAGCAAAGATTCTTTGTTTAACAAGCAAGAGCACAGCCTCTCTTTAAATGATGCATTGCTTACAAGTTTGGATTATAATAATGTGTTAAAACGTGGATATGCCATTATTAAGAATCATAAAAATAAAATTATATCATCATTATCAGAGGCAAAAAATAGCACGTCTTTGTGTTTAAAAATGCATGATGGCCAGATCAACGTTACAAAATCTGAAAGTGATTAAACAATACTCCTGGAAAATGATTAAACAATACGCATGGAACAGGATGATTATGGTCAAAACAAATACTTGACTATTTTAGTTGGTTAAGATAGTATATACAAATTATATTGGGCAGAATACATTAAAACACGAGTTTATTAATATTACATCACTTTCTCATTTTGAATTAGAGTTTTGCCTTTCAAAATGAGGCTTGCGCGGCGTATATAGAGAGGTGAGAACAAACTAATCCTGTAAAATGACTAATAATATAATTTGAAATAGAAAATGGTATTACTATGATGTTAACAAAGAAAAGCCGTTATGCTGTAATGGCAATTATAGAAGTTGCCTCTCAAAATTCATCAACACCAGTAAGGTTAGCTGATATTGCAGCAAGCCAGAATATACCGTTAAATTACTTGGAACAAATATTTTTAAAGTTAAAGAAAGCGAATTTAGTTCTCTCGGTAAAAGGACCTGGCGGCGGATATTATCTAGAACATAGTCTAGATCAGATAAGTATTGAATCCATCATAGACGCTGTTGAAGAAAATTTAAAAATGACTAATTGTTCAAAAGATAAAAATTGTCGTAAAGGTGGGATAAATTGCAAAACTCACAATTTATGGAAGGGATTGGGCTTACATATCAGAAATTACTTTGCAAATATTTCAGTTGATGACATAGTATCAGGTAAAATTTAATTAGGCATATTTAATTTAAACATATTGATTAGAAATATTTTATCCATAAATTATGATTTATCTTGATCACAACGCAACTACTAACATACATCCGGATGTTCTTAAAAAGATGCATTCTTTAGAAGAGTACGGACCTTTAAATCCATCATCCATCCACTCGAATGGACGAAAAGGTAAAAGTCTATTAGAACAAGCTAGAAGAAATATTGCGCCATTAATAGGGATAGCTGATTGTTTCAATGATTATCAGATAATATTTACATCAAGCGGCACTGAAGCTAATAATTTACTTTTATCTAATTTCAAGGATGGAGAAATATTTATTGCAGCTACAGAACATTCATCAATTTTTGTTCATAGTAAAATAGCAAATAATATTACTATTATTAATGTTGATAAAAATGGAATTTTAGATATTGAGGATTTGGTAAAAAAATTACAATCTTCAAACGCTTCTAAGAAACTAGTCTCAGTGATGCTTGCAAACAATGAAACTGGAGTGTTACAACCAATAAAGCAAATAGCTAAAATAGCACATAATCATGATGCTATAATGCATAGTGATTGCGTACAAGCTGTTGGTAAAATTGAAGTTAACATGCCAGATTTAAATGTAGATTTTATTTCTATTTCAGCACATAAATTTGGCGGTCCTGTTGGCGCTGCTGCACTTATCGGTAAAAATTCGATTCCATTACAAGCATTAATTATTGGCGGAGGGCAAGAGCGCAACATAAGATCTGGAACCGAGAATGTGTACGCTATTGTTGGTTTTGGCGAAGCTGCGAATATTGTATTTCAGGATTTGGATAATCGCTTTGCGCATATGAATAAACTGCATCAAAAATTAGAAGCAGAATTATTAGCAAGTAATCATCATATTGAAATTGCTGCTATTAAAGCAGAACGACTTCCAAATACAAGTTTAATAATAAACACAAATAAGAACGCTGAAACTCAATTAATTGCGCTTGATTTAAAAAATGTTGCTGTTAGCTCAGGTTCTGCCTGTTCATCTGGAAAAGTGACCTTATCACATGTGTTAGTTGCTATGGGTTATTCGAAAGAGGAAATTAATTCTGCTTTAAGAGTTTCTATAGGGATTAATACAACCGAAAAAGATATAGATGATTTTATAAAAATATATAATGAAATAAATAAATAAATGAAAAATTATGACTGATTTAGAATTATTAAAAGAAAAAATCATTAAAGAAGGTGGTAATACGCCAATTTATTTAGATAATCAAGCAACTACAGCTACTGATCCAAGAGTGTTAGAAGCGATGATACCGTATTTTTCTCAAAAATTTGGTAATCCGCATTCAAGAAGTCATGCATTTGCCTGGGAAGCCGAGGAAGCCTGCGAATTAGCTAGATTACAAGTAGCTAATTTAATTGGTTCTTCGCCTAAAGAAATTATTTTTACCTCAGGCGCTACAGAGTCAAATAATATGGCTTTAAAGGGTATAGCAAAATTTTATGGTAGCAAGAAGAAGCATATTATTACTTTGGCTACAGAGCATAAATGCGTTCTTGATACTTGCCGTCATTTAGAACAAGACGGATTTAAAATCACTTATTTACCAGTGCAGAGCAATGGTATTATAGACCTTAATAAGCTTGAGGAGGCAATCACCGAAGATACAATGATGGTATCTGTAATGGCGGTAAATAATGAAATTGGCGTTATTCAGCCACTAAAAGAAATCGGGAAGATTTGCAGAACAAAAAATGTGTTCTTTCATTCTGACATAGCGCAAGCTTTTGGTAAGATTCCGATTAACGTTGATGAATGTAATATTGATCTTGCAAGTATTTCTGGTCATAAAATTTATGGACCTGGAGGAATTGGCGCTTTATATATAAGACGTAAACCAAGAGTTCGTATTACTCCGTTAATTAATGGTGGTGGTCAAGAACGTGGCCTGCGCTCTGGTACGTTATCTACGCCGCAAGTAGTTGGGCTGGGCAAAGCTGCTGAAATTGCCAAAAACGAAATGGCAAAAGATTATGCGCATGTAAAAAAATTATCGGATAAATTCTTGAATATTATTCAGTCAAATGCAAAAGATGTAATTTTGAATGGTGATAAAGAACGGCGTTATCCTGGTAATCTTAATTTAAGCTTTTCTTATATTGAGGGTGAATCTATGATTTTAGCGATAAAAGATTTGGCAGTTTCTTCTGGATCTGCTTGTACGTCTTCTTCTCTAGAGCCTTCTTATGTTTTAAGAGCATTAGGACTAGATGAGGCAATGGCACATACATCAATTAGATTTGGGTTTGGCAGATTTAATACTGAAGCAGAAATAGATTATGCAGCAGAGCTGGTACTCTCTAATATTAATAAATTAAGAGAATTAAGCCCTTTATGGGAAATGGTACAAGAAGGAATTGACCTTAATTCAATTAAGTGGGCTGCACATTAAATTTAGTTATAATTCAGTTTGGATATATAGTGAATAGATATAAAAATAAAGGATAAAAATGGCATATAGTAAAACAGTAATCGATCATTATGAAAATCCGCGTAATGTTGGTAATCTTGATAAGAAAGATAAAGATGTAGGTACAGGTTTAGTTGGAGCTCCAGCTTGCGGTGATGTACTTAAATTACAAATTAAAGTTAATGATCAAAATATCATCACAGATGCAAAGTTCAAAGCATTTGGTTGTGGTTCTGCAATCGCTTCCAGTTCATTAGTAAGTGAGTGGGTTAAAGGTAAAAAAGTTGATGAAGCATTAGCAATTAAAAACACTGAAATTGCAAAGCATTTATCTCTTCCACCAGTGAAATTACACTGTTCAATGTTAGCAGAGGATGCTATCAAGGCTGCAATTAGTGATTATAAAGATAAGCAAAAATAAATAAAATCAAAGGATAATGACGAAAGCGATTATGTCTTTAACTGACAATGCAATCGAGCAAGTTAAAGCATTATTAGAGCAAAGAGGCAAACCTTCTGTTGGTATTAGAGTAGGTGTAAAATCTGGTGGATGCTCCGGTCTTAAATATTTTGTAGAGTATGCAGATGAGAAAAATCCGTTTGATGAGATAGTAAGAGCAAAAGATGTAACGATATTAATTGACCCAAAAGCATTGATGTACTTACTTGGTACTGAGATGGATTTTGTTGTAGAGCAATTTAAATCTGGTTTTACATTTACTAACCCTAATGAAAAGGGTAAATGCGGATGTGGCAGCTCCTTTAACGTTTAATTGCAAAAAATATTTAATTTAAAATTGCTATAAATTTATAAATCGAGTCAATCAATTTTTAAACAAAAAACAAGCTAAAAATGCTCACGTAGCTATGGCTAGGTACATTCTATGATGAAGCGCAACGATTAAGTTGTAAATTAATATCCCAAGCTTCATTAGGAGTCAAGAAGTTAAGACATTTTTTAGGTAAATTATTCATTTTATCATTAGCATAAATTATTTGGTCCTCTGTAATTGCATTAAAATCAGATTTTTTAGGAATAAATTTATGCAGACAAACATTGGTTCGCTCTACTTGCCCTTTTTGATAAGGCGCTCCAGGATCACAGAAATAAGTTTGTATATTTTGTAAACTTAGCAATCCAAATTGAGCAAATTCGCCGCCATTGTCAAAGGTAATAGACTTAATATCAGGAATAGTTTTTGTTTTTTCTGCTAGCTTTAACATAACATTTTTAC
>JAHDGL010000026.1 GCA_020627625.1 Alphaproteobacteria bacterium
TTTTTTCATATTTATATCCTATAATTTTTATATTAATAATTAAGCTTAAAAATTACAACATACCTTGCATAGATTAACAATTAAACTATAAGTGGTGTTGCAATTCAAACTTAAATTAGCAAATAAATTTTATCTTTTCAACAATTTTAAGCTAAATTTTTAAAAAAACTAATAAATAATTTTTTATTGTGATAAAAATACCACATACTTGCAAAAAGTATTTTATTTTTTTAGTAACCAACCGCTGCAGAAAGGCGTTTAGTAAGCATTGATAAAAAAACATCTTGACTAAATTTATCTAATTTCTTGATACGCAGACATGGCCTTGTTCCTAGCTTCTGCATGGTCTACTATTGGTTTTGGATATGTTTTTCCAAGGAAAATATTATTTTCAATCAAGCTGTTATTGTCTGCTTCCCAAGGCGCATGGATAAATTTATTAGGTATTTTAGCAATTTCTGGAACCCATTTTCGTACATACTCACCCTCTGGGTCAAATTTTTTCCCCTGAATAATTGGATTAAATATCCTGAAATATGGGGCAGCATCGGCCCCGCAGCCCGCAACCCATTGCCAACTAGCTGAATTATTAGCCATATCTGCATCTAGCAAAGTGTCTTCAAACCATTCAAGCCCATGTTTCCAGTGAATTAGCAAATGTTTAGTTAAAAAAGATGCTACAATCATACGAACTCTATTATGCATCCAACCAGTTGCCCATAATTCTCGCATTCCTGCGTCGACTATTGGGTAACCAGTTTGACCCTTTTGCCATTTTTTAAGATGCTCTTTATTATTCGCCCAAGGGAAATTTTTAAATTTATTATTAAACTCTTTCTGATTAAGGTCATTATTATTATATAATAAATGATACGAAAATTCACGCCACCCAAGCTCCGCCAGATATCTCTCTACATCCTTCTTCATACCCTCGTGACTCGGCATAGACATTACTTTGTGCCAAAGTTGGTGGGGACTAATTTCCCCAAAATGTAAATATGCGGACATTTTAGATGTTCCATATTTGCATGATGGTATGTCTCTATTTTTTGCATAACCTTGCAGGCCGCACTCTATAAACTTATCCATTGTTTTATGAGCATTATCCTCGCCCGGCACTCCAAACTCAGAAAATTTGCTTGACCAATCAGGCGCTTGCGGCAATAATTGCCAACTATTTAAGTCATCTGACTCTATTTGTTTATAATTATCTGCATTATTGAAAGGAGTAGTAAGCGAAGGCGTTCTTGGCTCTTGGTTACTTCGCATACAACCACGCCAAAAGGCGCTAAATACTTTATAAAACTCACCACTATTATTTTGTATAGTCCAGGGCTCAAATAATAGCGAGCTATTAAAGCTTTCTGCGTGGATGTTATTTTGCTTTAGCTTTTTCTTAACCTCACTATCAATTTTCATAGAGTTTGGCTCATATCTTCTATTCCAAAAAACTTGACCCGCTTGCACTTGCTTTGCTATATCTTTAATTACATCGAATGTATCGCCTTTTCGAAGAATTAGTGGTATATTATATTTAGATAAATCTTTTCTCAAAGATTGCAAGCTATGATACAACCACCATTTTTGAGCCCCGCCAATATCTTGTTCATCGTATATATACAGCGCAATAATATCACCAAGCTCCGCCGCTTTAATGAGCGATTCGTTATCTTTAATCCTAAGGTCACGCCTAAACCAGACTATAGTTTTCTTTTTATTTTCCATATGCATAAAGTTTTTCTGTGATGTTACTTTACTTAAAACATATAAGCAAGTATAAAATAATAAAGCAAATGACGTAAGAGCTAGAATATGAAAACAACTCAAGTTAATATAACTAATAATTTTTTCCCAAATACAACATACCAAAGCTCTGGAGCTGATTTTTTTGAAACCGATGAGTTTATTAATCCATTAGTGTTAACAATTCTTGGCGTGTTCTTTTCTTGGGCAATTTTTTGCTTATATAAGATAGTAATGAATGAAGACGAAGAGATAAATTTATTAATTAGCTATGCCCGGCCCCAAATTAGCAGCGATTTAGAGAATTATCCTGCAAATAATAACAGCACTGAACTGAATGGTGACCACATTGAATCAGAAGGCTCCATTGTTTAATTTAAAGAAAAATAATTTTTGTCTTGATAAGCAGCATTATATAGTGTATGATTCGTCAATCACGAATTATGAACAAATATTTTTCATAAATAATAGTGATTTTAATTGCAGTTTAGGTAAGAGTGAATAGAAAACTCTATGATATAAGAAACAATCTGGAAAATAAACCGATACAAGCTTCAATTAATTTTACTATACTCAGCGCGGGGTGGAGCAGTTAGGCAGCTCGCCAGGCTCATAACCTGGAGGTCGTTGGTTCAAATCCAGCCCCCGCAACCAAATTTTCCGAGCTATTCCTGTAAATTTCCCAATTGCAAAACTAAAATTTTTTATTGACGTCACAGTAGATTAATAGTAAACTTGAAACTATGAATAGCACGTTGCTGTTCTGAGGCATAAGAACCTCTTGGTTAAGTTTTATACGTAAGAGTATAAGTAAAAAATCCTCGATTTAAAAGATCGGGGTTATGCTATCTATGTTCAGGATTTTATTCAAAAGTTAGCATGACTGTCTTAACCAGTTTTCTTATTGCCCCGGTCACTTGAGGGGATTTATTTTTTTGTTATTTCCTTCAAGTTGATTGCTTATTATCAAGGCTCAAATATTTATGTTGAGCCCTTAATTTTTAAATCAAGATGGGGAATTTATTATGACAGACGAACAAAAACCAGATAACAACAAAAATCCTGGTACTATTTTTACCAAAAAGATCTTGCACAAAATGGATCATTTATCCAAATATCAGAAAGAAGGATTGCTAAAAGGACAAGCCGAGTTAAATCTTCAGCTTATATGTACGTTGCGGAGCGCAAGAATTTTGACGGAATAATGAAATTAATCAAATTTGGCGCAGATCCGTTTGAGCCAGTCAAAAATAATCATTCATCAATTATGCCAATCAGTCAAATGCTAGATAGTTTATTGGAATCTGAAAGGTACAAATTAATCGAACTGCTTGCAAAAGTGCTAAGAGATAGAGAGTAATTTTATCTAAACGAGCTCCTATTGCAAAAATGCTAATTTTTGAGTTCACCTAAAAGTACAAAAATTATTTCAACGAGCGTAATATAACAAATTCTGGTTTTGTTGTAGCCTAACTTTTTATAAAAGCGGCAAAAACTCTGACTAATTTGCATCATGCTCTAATATCAGCATGTCTTTACTAATGCTAAAATTACTAAAATCATCTATAATACTCATTCCAAGAAGTGAGATTCCAAGCCCCCCGGAAGACACATGCCCCTTTAGATTATGGAATATTTTTTTACCTATTCGCATTTGCTTAATGATTACAGGCGCAGAAAAAACTATGCCATTTGCTGTATGATATTTTTTTGTATATTGCAATTTATCTATTTTGATTCCTAATTTTATGGCGTCCTTTTTTGTAAGCGCAATATCGCTAGCGCCAGTATCCACAAGGAAAGTTATTTTGTTATTACTTTTACTATACGCATTCAAATAAAAATGCCCATCCGTGCTACGAGCAATTACTATTCTGCCAGATTCATCCTCCCAATTTGCAGATGGCATAAAAGAGCTTAAAATACGGGCTTTTGACGCTTCTAGTTCAAATCTAAAGATATAGAAAATTACTAAAATAATTATAATTAATAACCATATAATCGACGATAATAAATGCTGCTTTTTTATTTTTTTTCTATCCTTTATGTAAGGAAAGGCAATTGCAATTAAGATAATTACAAAAAAAATTATTTGCAAAGTTGAATAAAAATCTAGTTCCATTTGTTTATATGATATATTTACTACAATTATAGATAGTATATCACATTTTTTGTTAATTTTCTATAAATAAAGTAACTGAATGCAGTAACTATAATTGGCACTACCCAAGACGCTAACACTAAACTCAGCGATGGAAATTCGCTTGTTGTAATTACCGTTTGCATTGGTCTTATTACTAAAAATAATGGATTTAGGTAATATAATACCCTTTTGCTCTCTGGAACCAAACTAAATGGATATATTATTGGTAATGTCCAATATAATATTCCAAAAATCACATTTAAAGCTTGTGTAAAATCTCTTACATACACAGTTAAAAAAGAAACTGCAATACCTGCACTTATAACAGATATAATCATTGGCAATGCAAGAAATGGTATACTAATTACTTTCCAAGTTAATTTGTCGGGGTAAAATATAATAAGCACAAAATACACAGCAACGAAAGAATAAGCAAGAGTGTATACTTGATTTAAAACTTCAGAAATTGAGAAATAGCTTTTTGGTAATAGTGATCTTTTTAAAATCTCACCTTTAGCAATTAATGACTCCGAAGCGCTAGTAATGCCTACTACAATAAATGTCCAAAAAGGCAGAGCTCCTATCATGTTTGGTATAATAATTGATGGGGAATATCTTAATATATAGCTCATAACATATGAAATTATCAAGATATTAGCAAGTGGCTGTATCAAATTCCAAAGACCGCCTAGGAAGCTATTAGCATTTCTTTTGATTATCGACATTTTGGTCAGTAAGATTATAGCAAACCAATAATCTTTTGAAAAAAGTTGCGCAAACATTAATAATTACCTGAATTATATATTGACAATATTTCCTCTGGAGCGCCATCATGCACAACAGAGCCATTTTTCATTAAAATACATCTATTACAATGCTCCCTGATTATACTTTCTTGGTGCGATACCATTATCGAAATTGGAGTATTATGAACTTTATTTTGCATTAATTGCATAGATTTTTCAACAAATTGTCCATCTCCTGTTGCAAACACTTCATCAAGAAGTAATATATCTGGAGATTGAAAAACGCATGTAGAAAAAGCAAGTCTGGCCACCATTCCAGAGCTGTATGTTTTAACCGGAAGGTCAATTTTATCCCCAAGCTCCGAGAACTCAATTACCTTTTCTTCATATTCTTTGCTATATTTATCTAGCATATTATTATATAGCATGATTAATTTAATATTTTGGCGACCTGTAAAATCTGTGTCAATACCAAGACCCATCTCGATAATAGAAGCAATAGAACCGCTAACATACACATGACCCGTTTTTGGTGGATAAATACCGCATATCAACTTCAAAATTGAGCTTTTTCCAGAACCGTTTCGTCCCAAGAAAGCAACGCGCTCACCTTGCTTAAATTCCAAATTAATGTTATTTAAAATTGGTATGCTTATATCATGAATTTTGCCTTGTCTTAGGAAAATTTGCTTTAATCCTTGCGATCTTTTTATTGCATCAATACCTTCAGCGCTACACCGTTGAATAGAAATTGATATATTTTGATTACTCATTG
This sequence comes from Alphaproteobacteria bacterium, assembly GCA_020627625.1. Taxonomy (GTDB): domain Bacteria; phylum Pseudomonadota; class Alphaproteobacteria; order Rickettsiales; family Rickettsiaceae; genus Megaera_A. The sequence goes on from JAHDGL010000026.1 coordinate 5,408, forward strand.
TTTTTTACATGCGTAAATATTTAACATAAACTGCATAATACAATACAGTTGTTATATTGTAAAGCTTATATGATGGTCATATTTCTGGCTGCATCTTTTTAGCTGATGCTGGAAGAAAATAATTACCCTGCATACTGGATACTTTAAGTTCTTCAAGAAGAGTAGCTATATCTTCATTTTCGACGAATTCTGCAACTGTTTTAATGCCCATATCATTTGCTATTTTCACCAAAGATTCTACAAAAAACTTACTTTGATCATTGTTTAATATATCTCTGATATAGCTGCCATCTATCTTTATTATATCAATTGGTAATTTGAGCAATTGCTTGAAAGAAGTAAAGCCAGAGCCAAAATCATCGAGTGCAAATTTACAACCATATTTATGCAACACATCTATGAATTTTTTAGTATTTACAAAATCTACATTTAGGGTAGTTTCGGTAATTTCAATAATTAATCTATCTGCAACCTTGCTGTTTTTCAATAGCTTTTCTATTTTGCTGAGTAGCCTTTTATTTAGCACCCCAATATTTGAAATATTTACAGATAATTTAAGGTCGCTATTATCTTCAAGCTCTTTTACTACCATTTTCATAACGGTCCAGTCAACTATATGAATAAGGCCCTTTTTTTCTGCATTTTTGATCAGAGGGCCAACAGACATATATTCTCCATCAACATCCATTACTCTCAGCAAACATTCATAATATTCTACTTTCTTATTAATGCTATTAATTATTGGCTGGTATGCAAACCTTGCTTTTCTTGATATTAGTGAATTGCGCAAAAAACTTAGATTTTTATTTTCTTCTCTAATATTTTCTAGATCAATTTGATAATCATCATAATTATAATAATAACAGCCTGTATTAAAATTAGACACAATGTAAGCCATCTTAGAAATTAATTTTTCTGCGTCTTTTCCAAGGTTATTTAAAAAACTAATGCTACTTATGCAACATTTAAGGTAGCTCTCTGGTGAGTTTTTATCTATGTAAAGCTGCACCTGAGAATATATTGAATAAGCGAGATCTTCGGCAGCTATCTTATCATTTGGCATTACAATATATATTAAAGATGGATCTTGTGAAACAATGATTGTATAGTTTTGCTTATTAGCGCATGATTGATTTACAATATCAATAAATGTTTGATATGCACTACTCATATCGTCAAGCAAAATATTTAACTCATCCTTATTTGCAAGCTGCACCCTAAGCAACATACCTTCATGATGCTTGTCGATAGTTTGTTGCAAATGCGAAAAAGAACTAGAAATATTGTTCATTATATATTTTACTCAATTTTTTAAAAAATAGCAGTGGTAAATTACTTGTAATTTTTTTATTTTATATTAAAATCAATATTAAGATAACCATTTTGGGCATCAATTGTTATTTTTAATGACTTATGTCTTAATAAAAATCCATAGCTTATTGATAGATAGGCATTATAGCAAATAATCTTGTAAATTAAAAGAGTAAAAGGGTAAATGAATAGAAAAGAAATACTAAAAACAAAACTTTCTGTGCTTAAACCCCACATTTTGCACATAATTGACGAGAGCGCAAAACATGCTGGGCACGCAGGAAACCCGGATAATCTAGGGCAAACTCACTATTATATTGAAATTTCGTCAACCAAGCTAGATGGTTTGTCAAAAATATCGCAACATCGCAAAATTAATAAATTATTGCAGCAAGAATTCGAAAATGGACTTCATGCCCTGAGGCTGAAAATTATTTGATTAGCTACTCAGCTGCTGATGGACAAACTATAAACTCTTGCTGAAAAACTAAACTTTCTTACTAATCTTGCTAATATCATAAAAAAATAACCTAAAATAAGTTAAACTAAATATAGTTAGTCTTAGGTTAAATTTTTTGTCAGCTTGTATTTTTAATAAAACCAGCTTTAAATAAAAAAACATTTTAAATATTAACTCCTAACTAATGACGCTCTATAAATTAATCCCTAATTAGTTTTGTGCTAATAGTATAATTAACAAAACTATGTTCAACAAAGAGTAGAGCTTCTCATCAAAACATTAAGAAAAGTCAATAAAAATGAAAAATAAACCTTGACTTTTTGTTAAATATAATTAATAATATGAATGTAATTATTAATAAATCTTAATTAATTTTTTAAGAAAAGGGTAAGGGGTCAAATGTCAAAACATTCAATGCGAACTAGGAGCAGAAAAAGAAAAGTTCAGGAAACAAGCAAAAATCTTGAAGAAAGCTCAAAAAATAGCGATCATGTTCAAAACAACGAGCAAGCATCAATAAAACAACCACCAACAAAAAAAGTTAGGAAATCTGATGCCACTGCCCCTAATTATACCAATTCTTCCGACGGAGAAGGAGAGAACGATTGCTTACAATTAACGGATACAAAAAAAGACAAAGATCTTTTTTCTATCCTCAAAGGGCCTGGCTTTTCAGAGAGCGAGGAACAAACGGCAGATAAAACTACAAATTGGCGCCATGATAAAGACAGCCTAATCAAAGAACTGCAAAAAGCACTATCCATAATCTCACCAAAAGTGCTAGCAAGTATTGAAGAAAATGATGTTATAATATTAGGAAGGGAAAAAATTGAAGGCACCAGAAAACAGCTATGTCATATTATTCCTGTAGCCTTAATTAAAAATCAGGTTAAGCAGCTAATTGCTGAGTCTAAAAACCAAGAGGATATGGTAAAAAAATTACAGCCAGTGCTGCTTATGGCAAGTAAATTTATGCAAGGCGGCGCGATTTCTGAGGAGGATTTAAATTCGGCTGAATATGAAGGGGTGCCAAAAACGCCAATTAGAAAATCTACGCGAGTAAATAGTATAGATACACCAAATAATTCTAAAATAACTTATTTTTTCTCTCCAGGAGCTCTAGGTAATCTTGGTCTTACTCCTGTAAAAATAGGCAAAGCTACAAAGAAGTTTAAAGCTGAAAATACTAAATATATCAATAAAGTGTATGAAAAGCTTGTAGAGCAGTGCGAGGGCGAAGTGAATATTTTAAATATTTTTGCAGAACTAGTAACTCGCTATATCATAGCCCTTAGCAGTAAAGGTGAAAATATAGTATTTGCTCCTGAAGGAAACACCATTCGCTATGAAATTAGATTGTTTGATAAGGAAGAATACGCAACTGCAAAACCTTCATATGAAATTTTAACTGCAAAAGAATTAAAACAAAAACTGGAGCATAACGAGATAACTAAATCTGAATATATAAGAATAGTAGATAATGAAGGTGCGAAGGTGGATCAATCTATAAACGCTATTAATTTACTTATTTCAATAGTGAAATCAGATTATGTAGAGGGAGATTATATTGATTTATATAACAAAAAATTAAATCAAGTAATTAAGCTTGCAAATTCAGATGAGGACATAATTACATATAATAGTGATTTAACGGAAAAGAATATACACCACCATATTGCAAAAACATTATATCAAATGTTTGACTTAAAGGCATTAGAAGAATATGTTTTGGTTCCAATACCAAGAAAATTTCAAGGTTCTAAAATTAAGGTTTTACCTTCTGCAACTGCAAGCGAAACAAACGACTATATGATAGATGATGGCGCAGAGTATAGAGAATATTCAGTAAATAGTGCTCAAGGGTACCCTGATAATAGATTTTTCAGGTCAAAAGAAAAAGATTTAGAAATACTGCCCAAGGAATTAGCAAAATTATTTATCGTTGGTGTAAACCCTTTTTCTTCTTACTATAAGCATAATTCTTCTGTGATGAAAAAAGCTCTTGATAGCCTTATTCATTTAGCAGCTACAGATTACGAAATGAACGAAAGCGCAGAAAATAACCTCAGCCAAAATGTTTATACACATTTTGAAGATATGGTACCTGAAAATTATCTAGATATCCATCTGGAAGAGTTAAACTCTGTTGAATTTGAAATATTATACGGTCAGTCAGAAGTTGCTAAAGCGTTAGATTTTAGCACTTTAGATGCTTAAGATTTAAAGCTCTTTTGAAATGTCTTGTCTAGCTTTATTTCATGATCCTTGCATAAGTTCACTTGCTCACAGCGCGCCTTCTCTATTAAATATGCCTATCATGCGGGTGCTTGATACTTTTAATTTGAATAGTTGTGTCAATAATTACTTCTTTTAAGTCTTTTTTTCTACTACTTCTCTAGAAATTATTATTGATTATTTTGTATAACAGCTTTTTTTTGCCCTAATCTAGACCTTAATTCATCTACATATTTTATAATAGAGTCGTCATATATTTTCGACATTTCTTTATCCTTTTTTATTACCCCTGAAATCACTTTTTCACTCTCTTTTTTGGGTATGTTTGTTTTTGCTTGTGGGTTTGCTATATGCTCTCTTTTTAGTTTTTTTTCATTAAAAAATTTCAAATCTCTAGACCAATAATGGTTTATTTTAAGAATATTATAATTTAATTTTGTAGTATACCTACCATAAAAATATTTTTTATCCTCTCTCACCTGCATGTATCCAGGCTTAAGAACGGCGAAATGAGGATTATATATCTCTTTAACATATCTTGGTTTTACAATTGCTTTAGTAAAAGAACTGCTACGCTTAGCCCTTTTTCTCATTTTATCTATTAGCAAATCACCAGACTTCAAATTAATACTAGATGTACCATAATAATCCCAATTTACTCCTATTGCTGCGTATTCATCATATTGTTCTAACGCCTCTGATAATTTATAACCTTTTACGGGAAATAAAAACTCATCACTATCAATTACTAACAACCACTCTGTATTATCCTTTGATTTATTAATAGCATCTGAATATCCAGATGTTTGGATCTTAGACCAATGAAACCTGTCTTTTGGAACTTCTGTAATTGTTTTTAGCTCAACTATACCTTCATCTATATATGGCTGAAGAACCTCCATAAAATTATCTGTACTATTATGGTTATATAAGTAAAAATGTTCAACGCCGATAATTCTATAAAACTCTATCCACTCTTTTAAGAAACGAGCTTCATTTTGAAACATTGTTGCAACAGCTAAGTAATGTTTAGGTTTTTTTAATGGTACTGCCTTTTTAAATTCACTTGAATGTTTGAATCTTATTATATTTTGTTTTTTACATTCTAAGTAGTTAGATAAAGGATCAATATCTGTACGCGCTTTGCATTTATCTTTTATTCTGTAACCTTCATCTTTTGTAAAATATAATGTTTTATATAAATCATTGTCAAACCCTGAATTAGGATTTTTCCCTTCTTTCCACCCTATTTGCTTATAGTGCTGTAGTGGGGGTAATTTACTATTTTTTACATCTGGGTAAGACTTAATATAATAATCTTTATCAAACCGCTCTCCTGTTTTTTTTAAAAACATTGAGCTAATGCACAAAGTAAAAAATAAAGATATCACAAGAAAAAAACTTATTTTTTTTCTATTTTTCATTGAATATATACCCTAAATTAAGTTCTAGTCATTTATAAAATATTTCACACATATGTCAACCAAAATCTTAGTCATTATTTATGATTTTGTAGAGTTTGTAGGTTAGAAATAGAGTTTTTTTCGTTGTTTTTTTATCTCTCCTCTTCCTTTTCTTCCTTAATTTCATCTATTAAATCTTTGCTTGATTTATCTCTCACATAAGAATCTATATTTTTAAATATTGAAGATGGAACTAACTCTATTAGAATTTCAGAAGTATTTTGCAAAAATCTGGTTGAAGATGACTCTTTCAGAATCTCTGGGTATTTTTCTTTGTCTATTTTACTTACTATCTCATCTGCAGATTTGGCTCTTGAGTAAGAAGCGGTTGAAAATATTGCAACTCCCATATAGAGCATTGCAGCAATTATTCCACCGCGAAGCAAACCAAACAAAAAACCGAGCGTTCTGTCTATGGGTCCTTTGGATACAAAACCAAGCATTGCAACTATTCTATTGCACAAAAAAGTGAATATAATAAGCGAGATAAAGTAAGCTAAAAAGCCAGAAACAATCATTGATATAATGTTATTTTCTATGTATTTTTCAACCAACACATCCACATACGAGAATATAAAAACAGCAAAAATTATTGAAGCTAAAAAGCCAACAAAGTTTACAAAAATACTAACTATTCCTCTATACGCACCAAGCAGAGAAGAAATTAAAACTATTAATAATATTATTAAATCAAACATATTTATATCTTAATGATTATTTGTTCTGTTATTATGTAATCCATATTAATATCATGTGGATTTTGCGGCAGTTCTTCTTGTAAGTTTTCGTGGAAACATATACCTATTTTTTTGATACTAGCATTTTTTCTATTTTTTGCAAAGAAAATATCGTAATGCCCCACACCAAAACCAACGCGCGCGCCTTGCATACTAAATGCTATCCCTGGAACCACTACTATATCTGGCTCTAGCTTAACATCACTAACTGGCTGCTTTAGGCTGATTAACCCTTCCGCGCTTTCCACTTCATCACCTAAATTATATTCAACAAAATGCATTACATTTCCAACAGCAACTGGCATACAAACCTGGCAGGGAAGGTTTTCTAGCAGAGGCAACAAATCAGGCTCTCCCTGCATTGGTAAGTATAAGCCAACTATTATTTCTTTTTGTTTTTTACTGCAACGAACAATTCCGCTTATCGACTCTTCCAGTTTTTTGCATATTTTTTCATTTTTTAACTGATATTTATTCTTATCAAAGCTTTTACGAGCTGTTCTTATTTTATATCTGATAGAGTTTTTATCCATAACACATAAGTGTATTAATTGATTGAAGATTTAAATTATACTCTAGTTTATTGATTATTTTAATCAATAAGTTCTTTTATAAACTCTTTATGGTATTTTTTTTCTTTTTCCGTAGGTTTAATAACAACACCAGATCCTCTCGCTACTATTGTTTCATTTATATTGCTCTCAACATTTTCTTTTTTAGACTCCATTGAAAATTTGGTTTGTCTTCCGCCAGTTAGCTCAACATAAACTTCTGCAAGCAATGCCGAGTCTTTTAGAGCTCCATGAAATTGCCTTGATGAATTATCTACTTTATACCTCCTACATAACGCATCCAAATTCACCCTAGCTCCTGGAAATTTACGCCTTGCTATAACTAGAGTGTCAGTAGCTTCTGCTAAATCAAAAGATGGCATACCAAGCAGAGATAATTCATGATTTAGAAATTTGATATCAAATGGTGCATTATGAATCACCATTTTATCATTTTTCACGAAATTCATAAAATCATCTGCTATTTCTTTGAACAAAGGCTTATCTGCCAGGAACTCAGAAGATATACCATGCACGCGGTATGCAGCTTCTGGCATGTCTCTTTCTGGATTTATATAAACATGAAATTTTTCACCTGTCAGAACTTTGTTAACCATTTCTAAGGCCCCGATTTCTACAATGCGATCTCCTGTTCTTGGGTTTAGCCCTGTTGTTTCTGTATCTAATATTATCTCTCTCATGATTCGCCTTTTTTTATATTTTGAATTATTTTTTCTATTTGCCTACCTATTTCTTGCTCGCTATCTAACAAAAAATCTGACCTTTCTTTTTTTGTTTCTATTGGCATTTGTGAATTAGATATTTTTTCATACAAATCTTTATCTTTAATGCCTCTTTTATCAGCTCTTTTCCATCTTATATCTTCCGTGCAAAAAACACAAATTATTTTATAAAATAAATTTTGTATATTTGACTCAAATAAAAGCGGCACCTCGGTGAACACCAAATCTTCTGATCTATTTTTTTCTTCAAAAACCTTAATTGCGCAGCGGACTTGTGGGTGTATTATTTTCTCTAGCTTTCTTTTTTGCTCTTTTTTGTTAAATATAATGTCTGCAAGTTTCTTCTTGCTATTTTCTTCCAGCCCATATATTTCTTCTCTTACTACTTTCCAAAACCCGTTTTTTTTATATAGGCTGGCAACATATTCATCACAAGAAAATGTACTATATCCTAGCCCTTTTAACACATCAAGAACATAGCTTTTGCCACTAGAAAAACTACCTGTTATTGCTATATTTTTCATCTTAACTTCTTTCTTTGTTCGTAATATGATTTCATGATTATCGCAGCAGTTTCTTCAATAGATCGCATTGAAACATCTATTGTCTTCCAGCCATTTTGCTTGCATAGATTTTTCACATATCTACATTCTTCTTTGATAATTTTCATATCTGTATATTCTGTAGTATCTTGTATTTGCAGCAAATTCATCCTACTTTCTCTTATCTCTATAAGTCTTCCTGGATTAATAGTTAAACCAAAAATAATTGGTCTTTTTACTGTTTGCAAATTATCTGGAAATGGACAATTATGGATATATGGTATATTGGCAGTTTTAAAACCATTGTAAGATAAATACACAGAAGTAGGGGTTTTTGACGTTCTAGATGGTCCAATTAAAATTATATCAGCCTCCTCTAAATTATCTAAAGACTGGCCATCATCGTGGCGAAGAGTGTAGTCTATTGCGTCAACTTTACTTAAATAATTATCATCCATTTTATTTAAATAACCAACCCCACTATCCGCGCTTTCTCCTATATATTCTGATATTTCTTTTATTATACTGCTAACAATGGAAATACAAGGCAGTTTCATTTCATGACAAAACTCTTTTAGCATAGACCGCAAAGATCTATCTGAAATTGTAAACATAACAACACCGGGTTTTTTTCTTATTTTTTCAAAAACCTCTTGCATCATGTATGAATTCCTAACCATTGGCCATTGATATTTTTTTACATCTAAATCACTAAATTTAGACAATGCAGTGTTTGCTGCATGACGAACTGTTTGCCCTGAAGACTCTGAAATCAAGTGTACTATTAGCTTTTTCATGTTATGCACATATAATTTGTGGATAAAGTTAAAGAGTAGCTGCAAATTATCTGTTACACCTACATATAAACATTCAGTTTACACTATATTACCTTAAATTGTTAGCTTTTTTGTGGATATAATATGAAGTTTTTACATGCCCCCCTCTTATCCCCATATTCACTTGAGTTTATCCACATTTATATTCACTGTATAAATTATATTGTGGATAATTAGAATAAAATACTATACTCTTTTTGTCTATTTGTGTATAAGCTACTTTTATATGTTGATAAAATTGTGGATAAGTTGCATTTCATATTATACACACTACCAACAACAT
>JAHDGL010000027.1 GCA_020627625.1 Alphaproteobacteria bacterium
AGTACCAAATAACATCAAGGCTTTTATAGTAAATTTATTTATAAAAAACAAATCGAAGTAATAATATTTTATTATTTCTACAAAACAAATCATAATTAAAGAAGAAAAAATTATTTTTAAGAAAAATAATTTAGTATTCTTAGTAATTTGAAAATCACCATATTTTTTAGCATGTTTATTTAATAAATATACATTAAACCAAGCGGCAACCGAAGATCCTAATGCAATACCGACATAACTAAAATACATCATGAATAATATATTCAAAGAAATATTAGTAATAATAGAATATATTGTTATTTTGAAAGGAGTTTTAGTATCTAAATTTGCATAAAAAATAGGTGTCAATATTTTAGCTAAAATAAATGCTGGCAAACCTAAAGAAAAAGCCATTAATGCATTGGCAGTTTGTATAGTATCTTCAAATTTAAACTCTCCTCTTTGATACAAAAAATGAACAATGGGAACTGCAAGAACAAATAATCCACACATCGCCGGGATAGAAATTGTTGCAGCAATTTTTATAGATTTATTTTGCAGTAGATTAGCTTGCTCATATTGTTTTTTTTTATAAATTTTTGATAATTCTGGAAGTAATATTATGCCAAAAGTAACTCCAATTAATGACATAGGTAGTTGATATAAACGATCCGCGTAAGATAATATGGAAACGGCACCTGGTAAAAAACTGGCAATAGATTGAGAAATAAACAAATTAAATTGCTGCGCCCCAGAGCTTATCGTCGCTGGCCCCATTTTTCTTAGTAATGTTTTAACATCTTTATTTTTCGGATTAAATGATATAGGGAATTTTAGCCCGGCTCTAACCAAGCAATAATACATAAATATTATTTGCAAGATACCTGCAATAATTAATGAATATGCAATACCAAAATGAGAGTTAGCCTCGTTTTGTATTAAAGGAGTAGCTGTTATTATAACAATATTCATAATGATTGGCGTAAAAGCAAAAGCTGCAAATTTCCTAACAGAATTTAGCATGCCACCAAAAATTGCTATAACAGATATTAGTAATACATAGGGAATAGTGATTCTACATAAAGTTACAGCTAGTTCAAATTTCTCTTCATTTACAATAAAACCTGGTGCAATCACCAGCATCAAATAAGGCATGATGATTTGTAGTAACAGAATTAAAATAACCAAACTTACGACTAGTAAGCTAAAAATCTCACCACTAAATTTTGTTGCACTTTTTTTTGACTCTAGAAGTTTTTCGCTAAATATTGGTATAAAAACAGAAGATAAAGCACCTTCGCCAAAGATCCTTCGGAATAAATTGGGAAATTTAAAAGCAATATTTACACAATCGGCTATAAATGTTGTACCAAAAGTTGCTGCAATAAAAAGCTCTCTGATCAGTCCAAAAACCCTGGATATTAAAGTAAAGAATGCAACAATTAATCCTGACTTTACTAACACTTTACTTCTAAAATCCTTATTCATAATTCAGGTTATTTTAATTTATAAATTAAAGTTATAATAGCAACATTAATATAATAACCCCGTAAAAGCTTAACATTTTTAATATTTTAAAGCGATTTGTACAAATTGATAATATCGTCAATGCAATTAATCCTGGATAAGAAATATCTAATAAAGGTGAAAGTATTGCTGCTATACCATCAAAATCAAGTAAGGATATAATAAAGGCAATTATAGTAGTTATAAATAATACCATAGGAAAATTATTTTCTCCAATCAATTTAAATGAACATAAATAACGAGCGTAAATACTATTTAGCGCAATTGCCGTTGTTAAACAAGAGAAGATAATAATAATAGCAATAATCAAGGCGCCATTTTGCCCCAAAAGGTGATTAGCAATTGTTGGTAATATTAACTCACCATCTAACCCTTTCACCAAAGAGCTATAATGCGATCCTAAATATACAAAGCCTAAATATACAAAACTCAATAAAATTGCACCAAAAATACTTGGAGCAAGAGCGGATTTTATTATGCTTTTTCCTTCAGTTTCATCAACTATTTTCTCAAATTGTTTAAAAACCAAGCTAGAGAAAAAGAATGCTGCAAATAGATCCATTGTAGCGTAGCCACGGAAAAACCCATTAATAAAATTTTTATTAAAAAACTCATTATTAATCATTATAGGCTCTGCATTACAAAACCCAATTGCAATTAGTATTACCAAGAATAAAAGCAATATAGGAGTTAAAAATTTGCCAAGAATTGCAAACATTAGCTTGTCATTTAAACACATAAAAAAACACGCTATACAAAATATGATGCTAAATGTAGATAATGAAATATTATATGATAAGAAATCTAATCCACCATGAGCAACTGTAATACAGCGAGGTATAACGCCAAAGGAGCCTAGCAAGGAAAGTGTGAATAATGGAATGGCAAACCTAGCTAAACCGCCAGCTTCTGCAAAAAAATCGAGGTAATTACCTCGGTGTAATTTTATAACAAACAATCCTAAGAATGGTAAGATGATGCCAGTACAGAAAAATCCTACAAAACCTGCAAACCAATTATCAATATTTTCTATTCCAACCATTAAGGGAAATACTAAATTACCCGAGCCAAAAAACATTGAAAAAATAGAAAAGCCGTACAAAAAAATATGTTTTTTCATGATGGTATTAATTTATTATTAAAATATATATAGTTCAACGCATGTTTACTATATACTAATTTCCCATTTCAAATTATATATTAGCATTTTGCGCCGATTCGTCTGTGCTCACCTATCTATATACTCTGCGCAGCCTGATCTTGAAATGCAAAATTCTAATTCAAAATGAGAAATGGTATTAGATACAATCTTAACTGATGCATTTAATTCAATTTTTGAGAAGTAGAAATTTTTTGTATTCTACCATCTTGAGCCAACATTACAATAGTTTCAGTAGTAACAATATTATCATTAGTGCGCACCCCTCTAACCAAATCACCATTTGTAATACCTGTTGCTACGAATACTATGTCACCAGAAGCAAGGTCATTTAGATAATATTTTTTATTAAGATCTGTAATGCCAATTTTTTGGGCACGTTTTTTTTCATCGTCATTACGAAATAACAATCTACTACATATTTGTCCACCTGTAGCACATAATGCGGCCGCAGCAAGCACACCCTCTGGAGCGCCACCAATTCCCATATAAATATCAATTTCATTACGAGTAGTTGCTATAACCCCAGCGATATCTCCATCTTGAATTAACTTAATTCTAGAACCAGTTTCGCGTATTTTTGCAATAAGTTCTTCGTGTCTTGGTCTGGATAATATCATGGTAGTCAAATCCGATACATCACATTTTTTTATTCTTGCTAAATTTTTAAGATTGTTTTTAGGACTATTATCTAAATCAATAATTTGTTCTTTTATATTTAATCCAATCGCTATTTTATCCATATAAACATCAGGAGCATTCAGAAAACCTCCTGCATTAGTAGCTGCCAAAACAGCCAAAGAATTATTAGCACCAGTTGCTAATATTGTAGTTCCCTCTAGCGGGTCTAGTGCAATATCAACTTTTTCTCCCCTGCCTGTTCCAACTTCCTCTCCAATGTAAAGCATAGGCGCTTCGTCACGTTCCCCTTCTCCTATTACCACTGTTCCTTGCATATCAATTTTGTTCAAACCGATGCGCATTGCATCAACAGCCGCCTGATCAGCAGCTTTTTCATTTCCAAGTCCTCTCCATCTATAGGCAGCAATTGCCGCTTGCTCTGTAGAGGATACTAATTCCATTAAATATTTTGAAGCCATATTATTAATATTATTTTGTTGATAGAAATATAGGCCAATTCAACTGTTTTTACTATAATTATATTTTAATAGCATTTTTTATTACTTTCATAGCATTAATGTTTGCAATTGTCTTGGTAGATTTGATTCAATAGTGATATCACAACCAAATACGCTAGCAGGAATGGTGATTCTTTTTGCATGTAAAAGCATTCTTTTATATTTTTTGCCTCCATATTTACTATCACCAACTATTGGGCAGCCTAAGAATTGACTGTGAAATCTAAGTTGGTGCATACGTCCGGTTATTGGTTTGAATTCAACTAACGAAAACTCTGAATTAGATTCTAATATTTTATAATGAGTTTTTGCTATCTTGCCACCTATATCTAGTTCTTTTACTTTTTCAAAAGTACCAGATTTTTCTTTGCCAATCTTATTAGTTAAAATACCTTCCGATTTTTCAGGGCAACTACCAAGAAGCGCGATATAAGTTTTTTGAATGATTTTTTGTTGAAACGCCTCACCGAGTTTAAAAGCATTTTCAAAACCATTAGCAATTAATAAAATCCCACTTGTATCTTTATCTAGACGATGCACTAATTTATAATTAGTTTTTCTAAGGTTACTTGGTTCGATATTTGATTTGATATTTGAAGCTTTGATACTTAAAATATCGTTATTATCATTATAATATTCACTATCTTTACAATCTTTAATGTTTTTAACATTATCTTCTCTAGTATTTTGAATATAATTTATATATTGCAAAGCGCTATCTATTGATGTAGAAATTTTACTTCCACCTTGCACAGCCAAATTCTCTGGCTTATTGATAGCAATAAACTCTTCTGAAAAAAATAAAATATATTCTGATAATATTTTTTTAGCTAATGAAATAGTATTTTGGGAAAATTTCTGAGTTTGAGTATTTTTATGATTATTATCAATCAAAATTCCAGGCAAAATAGTAATAATATCGCCACGAATTACTCTGATATTAGTTTTAGACTTTTTTCCATTAAGTTTTATCTGATTCTTACGCAATGATTTTTCAATAATACCTTGTGTCATATTAGGATAATGACGACGTAAATATCGATCTAAACGCGTAGGCGCAACAGATTCTACGATTATTTTATCCATAATCATAATTTTTAATGCTTAATATATAATTTTTGATTTTCACAATGTGAATTTTTAATTAAGAAATACGCCCAAAGCAAAAATGATAGCAATATTATAGCCCCTAATTGGTGTAGCAATGCAAATGATAATGGAACTCTATAAATTAATGTTAAAACACCTAAAGTTATTTGTAATATCATTGCTAAAAATACATACAAAGCCACATATGATAATTTTTTGTTTTTAAAACGCACAGCATATAAACAAAAAACACATATTGTACTAAATAAAATATAGGCAATTATTCTATGTATAAATTGCACAAAAACAGGATCAGAGAAATTAGCAAGGCTAAAAAAACTGAAAATATTAGAAAGACTCAACTTAGATTCATAAATTTCATGCGGTATAAAACTATCACCCATCATCGGGAAATTATTATATATTAAGCCAGCCTTTAAACCAGCAACAAATCCGCCCAACATTATTTGTATAAGTAGTAAAATTATACATACAAAACACCAGAATGATAATTTAGATAATTTTGCTGCTAAAGGGGCCAGCATAATGTCACAAGAATTTTTCAATAATTGCCAAAAAATTATGATATATAAAAATACTGCAATCATTAAATGCGCTGCCAGGCGATAGTGACTAACATACGGATTTGATATTAAACCGCTTTTTACCATATACCAACCCATCAATCCTTGCATAGCTAAAAGAACTGATGCACCAATATAGGTTCTAACATCTTTACCGAGAATATGACCTCTGATTAAAAAAAATGTTAATGGTAATATGTATATAAGACCAATGATTCTTCCAGCTATTCTATGAATAAATTCAAGCCAGTAAATAGATTTAAATTCCTGTAAGGACATGCCAAAATTATGATGAATATATTCTGGCGACTGCTTATATTTATCAAATTCTATGTTCCAACCAATTTCATCTTGCGGGGGTATAATACCGGATACGGGATTCCAATCGGTCATTGATAGGCCAGACTCAGTAAGGCGCGTTAAGCCTCCTATAAAAATCATGGCTAATAATGCAAGGCACATAATAAAGAGCCAAATAGACACAGCATTTATTGCTGATTTATTATGTTTATTATAGGCTAAATGCATATGTTCAACGTGTTCTAGTAATTGCAAATTGCACTAAATCTTTTAAATATTGTTTACTTTGATTATTAATTTCTATTTTGTCTAAAGATTCATAAGAATTTTTTATAAAATCTTGTAGATAAGAAATCGTCGCATCTTGAACTTTATGTTTCTGAAGAAGATCTTTAACCCAGTTAAAATCTTCAGGCGATCGTTCTTCTGATTTTAACATTTTTTGCAAGTTAATCTTATCAGATTCTGATATTTTCTGACTTAGTAATATTAATGGCAATGTGACTTTACCTTCAAAGAAATCATCGCCTACATTCTTCCCTACCTCATCACTATCACCAAAATAATCTAATGCATCGTCGGTTATTTGAAAAATACTGCCAAGATTCATTCCAAATTCTCTTATATCTTCAGCACAATCCTTACGATTCGATATAATAGCTCCAACTTCACATGCAGAACCAAATAGCTCTGCTGTTTTTGCTTTGATAACTTTTAAATATTCTTCCTCAGATAATAATCTTTTTTGCTCTAATTGGGTAAGCTGCGACACTTCTCCTTCAATAATTATAGAAGAAGTAGCAGATAAAACATTTAAAGCGGGTATTGATTGTGTCGAGACACACATTCTAAAAGATTGGCTGAATAAAAAATCACCTACTAAGATACTTGCCTTATTCCCCCAAATTACATTGGCAGTTGGCAAGAAGCGACGCATTTTACTTCCGTCTACTACATCATCATGTAACAAAGTTGCCATGTGAATAAATTCTACAGCTGCTGCAAGTCTAATAGCATTTTCACCTTTGTAACCAAACATTTTAGCAGAAAGTATGGTGACCATAGGGCGCATACGCTTACCACCAGATGTTGCTAAATAATTACCAACTACGGTAATTAACTCTTCTTCAACGACTAGACTATCTAAAATTAGCCTATTCATTTTCTCTATATCTTTGGATAAATAATTATGTATTTCTTTTATTAAGTTCAATTTTTTGCCTATCTATTTTATAAAGTTTTTTAATAAATCATTTTTTTCCAATTGCTTTTTAGGTATAAAGTTCTTAATAAGATTCTGAGCTTCAGCTGGAACTATTTTATTGATTTCTTTTTTGATAGATTTTTCCAAATTCTTTCCAGAATTAGATATTTTTGGTAATAATTGCTGTAATATCGGATCTTTTTTATCAATATTTGGAATGATTTCTTGCATCTTAGATAAAACATCACCTTCAGTACCAACTTTATCAAATAAATTTTTATATAAACCTAGCATATATAGTTGTTTTATTTGATCAAGCCTTGCGCTACCAAATTTTGCTTTATTTATATTTTTTGAATCAATACTATATTCAAAACTTATATCATTAGAAGTCGATTCTGGATGATCAGATATTTTTCTTAAGAATCCTGTGTTTGTATCTATATATAATTTTCTAGCCTCTTCAGATAAAAACCTAAACTTGCCAAATCTATATATGTATCTAGAAGAAAAATCTATAACAGATGGATAATTTTTCATATAAAGCAGGCCCTTAGCAAACCATTTTTTCTTTTTGCTAAGTAAATTAGCAATTTCCATTTCATTCTGCAATTTAATTCCAGAATCTTCTGAAAGAATACTAAAATCATTTAGTTTTAAATAAAGTTTATTATTTGCATAATATGAATTCATTTTTAAATTCAGATCATAATCGCTCTTTTCAAGATCCTTGAACTTAAACTTATCTTTATTACTGATTATATATTGAATTTCTCTGTGAATTGCATTACCAGCAGAGCTAGAAGCAAGGCGCGATGAAATATTATTGTAATTAGCAAATAAATAATTAAACATACCTTCTTTGAAATGTATTTTTGAATTTGTATCTAGAGAATAATTTTGCCCTTTTTGGGTGTTGTTTGATTTAAAATCCAGTTTAAAATCTTTAATACTAAAAAATTGTGAATTACAGGTAATATTTGCATTAACTTCTATATTTTTTTTCAATTCTTCTATCTTATTAGCTTTAGTTTTAATCACTGTACTTGCATTCATGTCAATATCAGAAGGCAGAAGAGAAAATCCATAAAATAAACTCACAGGTAAAATACGTGATTCTGCTTTGGTAGGGTGAGTTTTGACAACATAATCTAATGTGTAGTGCTTAGGTATGTTAGTTAGCAAATCTTTTAAATCTTTATATTGTTTTGGAGCTTTAAAGGTAAGTTTTAAACGTTCAAATTCTTTATCGTAAAATTTTGTATTGTCAATTTTGTCGAAGATTTCTACTTTTTTACTAGATAGATTAATATCACCTATATGATTTATTACTTCTATAGGATCAGTCATATTCTTTAATGTATTAATTAAATCCGCACTCAAAGGCAAATCAATTTTTATGCTGTAATCAGTAATTTTTAAACGCGCCCCAAATCCACTTTTTTCTGGCTTATATTTTGCATCAACTTCACCTGTATAATTTATGAATATTTTTTGAGATAATAAATCATAACCAAAATTAATAGGAGAAGAATATGTGATTTTTGTAGTTTTGCTTTCTTCTATAAGGCTATTTAAATTCCATGATATTTTGAAGGGAAATCCAGACGATGTAACGTTTTTAAAACTAATAAAATAATTTTTTTTATCAATATTTTGAACAGCAAATTTTTGATCAGCATATTTACTATTTAATTCATTCGCCACTTGATTAGTAATGTAATACCAAACACCGCTAGCGCTTGTTAATAATAAAAGTATAATTATTACTAAAAATTTAGCTAATCTCATGTTCTTCTCTTTGTAATTTTATATATTCTTTATTTAAAGTTTTAATATTCCAAATCCAAATTATTACTACAACAATAAACACTGCGAGTAAATATACGGTAACGGAATCAAAAGTTGCCATTGGCATTAACATAAACATAAATGACTGCATAAAAGCCCCTGATGCCTTACCAAACTTAAGCCCTATCACCTCTACAGTAGCCTTGCCTTTAGTTCTAAGTTCTAAAGATAGAGGTATATAAGTCATTTCTTTAGTAGAATCAAATAGCGAATATTTTGTTGATTTACTCAAAATATTCTGCACGGCACCAATAATTACTGCAAAATAAATTGGATGAGCCCCATTAATAAATAATGTTATCTCATTTGCAAAAATTACAAAACAAAAAAATATGACCCCAGTGCAAGCAAGCATATAAGGTGTGATTAATGCTGCTGTTAACCAGCTGAATCTACGTATGATATTACTACCAATTATCATAAATGTGATGCAAGATATCCCCATACAAATATTAAATTGCCCCATAAAATAAACATAATCGACCGTATTCGGGTAGAGCTCACGAACTTTTGATTTCCAGGGGCCTTCAAGAATATTTATAAGAAAACCATAGCACGCTACTAGTAATGCAATGTGACCTATATATTTTGAACGAATGAGAAGCTTGATGCTTTCTAGAAAAGATAATTTAGTTTTCGTATTTTCTTTCGAACCGGAAAATTCTTGGCGCATTTTACTGCGTTTTAAAATATAATGATTTATATATCTGTATAAAATCATTGCCAAGATACCAGCAAGTACAATAGATTTCATTATTGGCTTCAAAACAGTCTCGCATTGTAAGGTAATGTTATTTGCATAGCTATTAACGATGGTAACATCTGATATCCCAGACAAATCTGAGAATGCAATTAGCACATTTCCAGCTAAAATCAACCCAATATTCCCTAGCATTCCCAGAATTGGATAGAACCTTTTTGCGGACTTGGTGTCAAAAATGTGATTTGCATATTGCCAAAATAGTAAATTAATAATTACTACACTCCATAAATCACAGAAAACATACATTAATGCATAACTCCACTTGCCAAAAATATATATGAACCATTTGAAATTTGGATAGGACGTAATCAAATAAGATATAGTTTCTTCGCTTGGGTGATATAAATGTTGATAAGGGAATAATACATATGTGAATAATATAAAGACACTAAGAAAGCAAGATACTATTATATAGAATAAATGCTCATAATCGAACATATTAGTAAGCTTTACATAAAGCATAGTAAATATTATCGTTGATGGTAATACCAACCATAATTTTAAAAAGCTAATTGATTCTGCGCCAATATTGGGCACAACTAGGCTATCTTTTATTGATCTTAGAGAGCCAAAATTAAATAACATACATAATATCATCAATGCCATAGGCACAAAGAGCTTAATCTCTGATCGATTTATGGGCCAAAAAATATCCTTTAATTTTTCTGAAATTGTTGATTTTTGGGATTTAGACATTTATACAGTAAAACTACTTAAAATAGTATTTACATGCGACAGCAAATATTGACGGTAAATACCTGATAGTTCTAATGCAAATATACTAATTTGTCAAGAAAACAAATTTTGTTGCAAGCATCATGCTTTTTGCTTATCCTAAAGTCGCGTATATAAACTCATCAGAAAAATAATGCTTACAAAAAAGAAATTTCTTGTCATTTGGTTTATTGGTTTCATGAGTGGTTTTACTCTGATGATTAGCTGCAATACGTTAAATTTCTGGCTAGCTCAAGAAGGGGTTAATATTAAAACTATAGGTGCTTTTACTCTTGTGACGCTACCTTATGCGATTAATTTTTTATGGGCTCCTATATTAGATACTATTAAATTGCCTTTATTAAATGCAAAATTCGGGCAACGGATTTCTTGGTTATTGGTAATACAAACATGTCTTAGCATTAGTGTATATTACATGAGTCGGTTAAATATACCTGATCAACTAATGTTAGTTGCAGCATGCGGAATGATCATAGCTTTTTTTGCGTCGACTCAGGATATGGTTCTGGGAGCTCTAAAAACCGAGATAATGCATAAAAATCAACAAGGTCAAGTATCAGGAACCTATATTGTTGGTTATAGAATAGGAATGTTACTCTCAAGCTCTGGTGCCATTTACATATCACAATATTTAGAATGGAGTAGTATATTTCAACTATTTAGCATAATTATTATATTCTTCCCCATTTTATTATTATTATTTTCTGGAAGCCTTACCAATATTCATCTAAATACTCATCCAAATAATCATCAAGCGGAAAATAGTAATAAAATAGAATATAACAATAAAGATGATGGTTCACTGTTAAATTATACAAGCAATAATATTCTCAAAATCCAAAATCTATTTGCAAAAATAGTAAAAATAATTACTCCAATGGGTAGTATAAAATATATTATTTTGGTTTTGTTATTTTTAGTCCTATATCGATTATCAGATAATTTTATTTCAGCAATGATTAATCCGTTTTTACTACATATTGGTTATGGCGCATTTGAAATTTCGACTGCTGGTAAGTTTTTTGGCGTTGCATCATCTATTATTGGCGGCTTTATAGCTAGCCAGATTATGAAAAAACAAAATTTATATGATAGCTTGTTTATATTTGGCACGATACATGCTATCGCGCATATTTTGTTCATTGTACAAGAAATATATGGTAAAAGCATTTACTTATTATTTGTTGTAACTGGCTTTGAAAGCGTAAGTGGTGGTATGTGTATGGCAGCTTACATAGCTTTTATAGCGTCTTTATGTAAAGGAAAGTTCCGCGCCACTCAATATTCGTTTTTATCGTCAATGATGGGTTTTTCTAGGTCGGTATTACCAGCATTATCTGGATATATTGTACATACATTTGGTTGGTCTGTGTTTTTTATGTTCACAACTATTGCGACAATACCATCTTTGATATTAATATTATACTTAAAGAAATATAAA
Organism: Alphaproteobacteria bacterium; assembly: GCA_020627625.1. Taxonomy (GTDB): domain Bacteria; phylum Pseudomonadota; class Alphaproteobacteria; order Rickettsiales; family Rickettsiaceae; genus Megaera_A. The sequence continues at coordinate 11,772 of JAHDGL010000027.1, forward strand.
GACAGATAGTTAAGTGTTCCAGTGAACGTACGTTTACTTAAATTATAAGCCAAAATATTTGCTATATAACCCAGACTATAGATAAAGATAGGATATACTATGATTGATGTTACGATAGTACTTGCATATCTTTTTATGCTTTTATTAATTGGCATATTACAAAAATCTCAGCAATCAGGTTTTAAAATTTTTTCTAAAATCGGTGATAATGCTAGCAAGGGCAGATTAATGCTTGTTGCTACTATTTTTGCTTCTACTATTGGAGGTGGAACTACTTTTGGCATAACAGAAAAGGCTTTTGCCGGCGATTTAGCATATAGTTACGGGTTATTTTTAGCATTACCGGCAGATATATTAATTGCTATGTTTGTTATTCCTAGATTAACTAAACATTACGGCGCTGAAAGCGTTGGTGATATAATGAGTGTATATTATGGTTCTATTGGTCGTTATATTGCCGGTATGTCTGCTATATTAGTTTCAATCGGTCTTGTGGCTGCACAAATAAGCGTAAGCGGTCGAATATTCGAATATATCTTGAAAATAGATTATGTTTTTGGTGTAATTATCAGCTATGGCATTATAGTTATTTACACAACGATTGGAGGTTTAAGATCTATTTTATTTGCTAATCAACTACAATTTTTTGCGATCATAATTACCATACCTATGATTTCATTTTTTGGTCTGTATCAAATCGGGTTTGAGAATTTTATTAACTTAATTCCCACGTACAAAGTATCTTTTATAAATAATACGGATTTGACTCAACATACAATTAGTTTAGCCTTGGGCTTTATGGTAATGAATTTATTTCCAACTTTTATTCAAAGGGCATTGATTAATAAAAATAGTAATACCACAAAGCAAGCAATATATATTAAATCAGCAATATACTCAGTGTTTTTATTATTTATAACAATTAATGGCCTAATTGCTTTTATAAAATATCCAGCAATAAATTCTAACTTAGCCTTGCCACATTTGATCAATGATATGATGCCAGCTGGCATTCAGGGACTTGTAGTTGTCGGATTACTTGCTGCAGTAATGTCGACTGCTGACTCTGATTTAAATATTACCTCAACAACATTAGTAAAAGATTTTCTAAACCCTATATTTCTAATAAAGGATGAGCACAGAATGTTATTACTTGCTCGTATTATCAATATAATTATTGGTAGTCTAGCAATTTTTATAGCTCTTAAATTTACTATAGTAGCAGATTTGGTTATATTCATAGCAGGTTTTTGGGGTCCTGTGATACTTGTTCCTTTGGTTCTTGCTTTATTTAATATTGTAATTAGTAAGAAGGGGTTTGTTGCTAGCTGCACTTCTGGGATGATAAGTTTTGTGATTTGGGAGAATTATTTTGCAATTTATTTTAATATCAAAGGAGTTTTTATTGGGGTGCTTACTAATCTGGTCGTGTTTGTGATATTTTATTTGTCAAAAAGAATGGCAATAACAAATAGGAACTATAGATAAAAATATAACTGTTTTCTTATCTATATTTCAGGTTATCAGCAATTTATTTTATTTTGGTTGACTAAATATTCGATTTATTGTGTATAATATATTTAGAGTAAAATAAATTATGTCAAATATACATAAAAGATAAAATGATTAAAATAATAAACCTCATCACTTGCTTATCACTAATATTATTAACTAATAATATTTCAGCAGAAGATAATAGTAACTCTGTTAAGAAAGCGAAGTTGCGTGGGCCTGCTCAATTCCAAAAAGCAATTGATGATTATAAAGCTTATGCAGCTACTGTTGAACCTGAAGTCCGAGAAGAAATAGTAATTTTTCGAAAAAATATTGCTAAGCTAAATAAAGAAAAGAAATTATTATACAGAAAATTATCTCAAAAAAGTCAGGATTATTTAAAGAAAGAACAAGAATATAAAAAGAAACTCCCTTTAGAGCGTAAAAAAATAATTAATGTCACCAAATTAAAAGAAAAATTAGACGCAAGAAAAAAAGTTAAAATGCCAAAATAAGGGGAGTAATACCATCCCACATTTTGAATTATAGGTTTGCATCGGAGGTGAGGCTTGCGCAGCGTATATCAGATAGGTGAGCACAGACGAATCGGCGCAAAATGCTAATATA
>JAHDGL010000028.1 GCA_020627625.1 Alphaproteobacteria bacterium
AGTGTCAATCTATACGTAAATATGCAATTTTGCTTATCCTAAACTCGCGTTTTTAAATCTCTATAGCAATAATATTCAAAATCTTATCGCGCTCATTCTGATTAATAATGCGTTTTATTTCAAAATTTCTTGCTTTAAAAGATATACGCATATCTGCATCGATATCTTTAGTAAATCTGATTTTAAATAAAAAATATTTCTCACTAACTACATTACCAAAAGCTAAACCTTCTGAAAAAATAAAACGGTTATCACAAATTGGTTTCACCTCTGCAAAACTGGTTTGCACTTCTTCCCATATTTTATCCTCAGTTGAATTATCTGAATAATTTTTTAAAAAAGCAATTTTATGCACCAGCCTTGAAATTATATTTTGTTTCCTCATAGTTTTGCTTTTTTGTAATTTTATTTTCTTATAATATTCTAATGTTTTCTAGAGTTTTACAACTCTGTACGGGTTGTATAAATCTTTAATTTGGGATGATAATGTTATACCATCCTCAGAATTCTCGTACATAGAAGCAACATGTAGTAATATTCCATATTGAATTGCACGAGGGATAATATCTCGATATCCGGCTTCATATTTAATCTCTATATTTTTACCAAGATATTTGTCTTTAAAATATAAGCTTGAATTATTTTTCTGAATGTAACCAAAATCATTTTTTATATCTCTTTTCTCTTTTTTGGATAAAAGACTCATTTTATTAATTTGTAATACTGGAATATATTTTAAATATAAATTACCTACAATATTACTTACAACACAAACAACATGTTTTACATGAAGACTTAAACCTGTAAATGATTCAGCTGCGTCAATTGCAGCTGAAATTAAATTAACAATCAATTGATCATCATATTCATAAGAAATACGTAAATAATTTTTTACCTCATCTAAGGGCCATATTTTTATGTTATCTATAGCAGTGATATTATAATTTATTATCATAATCTTACCCTCTCTCTTTAATTTTATGCAGAAAATTTAGCAAATTTTAATGCCTCAGGATTAACCACATCACCCCCTACCCGTTTTACTGCATAAAATTTCACATAAGGTTTGTCTGTATATTGGTCTCTTACTATATTCATACCTGAGCGATCAATAATTTTATAAGCTGACTTAAAATCACCTATCACGATTGGCAATTTATCTTTACCAAGATCTGGCATATGTGAACTTATTACTACTGGAACACCAAAAATTGTTTGTTTTAGAGGGTCAGATAAAGATTGTTGCCATATGAACCTACCAGTTGTATCTTTCAACCCCTGAATCACTGATAAAGTTTTACGGTTCATTAAGAAACTAGCATTTGCTAAATAACCTTCTTCTAATTCATTAATCAATTTTAGTAAAATATCAGGAGAAATTTCCTCCCCTACGTCAATTTTAGAAACATCATTATTACGCAGCAGACCAAATGGCTTATTATTACCATCACCAGATATAAAAGCTTCGTTTTCTAACTTAACAAAACTATTTACTAATCTTCCGATCAACCAACTTTCAACATTAATTTCAGAATCATCTATAATATTCTGAGTTGCCTTAGGCTGCGCATATATTTCATGAGTATGTATCGTTTGCTTCCGTAATTTTGAAGTATCAGTTACATCTCTAGAAGCAGTTTCCGTCACCCAACCAGAAGTAAAGGCGCCATCTTCAATTACAATATCATAAGACCTTGTCGATATTTTCTCAATAGATGCTAAATTACGCATTGGGGAATTCTCATTAATTCCGTTAAGTATCTTATTTTGTAGTGTTGAATTCAGAAGAACATCGCCATTATCAGCATTACCACTTAAAGAATTTGTAACCAACTCCGAATTAGTTCCGTTTCTAATAAAATTATCAAATGCTGTTTTCTCTTCTAAATTTACATTAGTTACTATGTTTTTCATATCATTCCTCATATCATTCCCCATATCATTCCCTGAATTAGTTTGCATATTATTACCTTTTATACTACCAACACCATTTGCACTATTTACACCTAAAAAATCATTTTGCATTTTGCTAATTTTATTCTCTATGTCAGTAATTTTTGTATCTGACTTAGATGCGCGCCCCAAAAAATTTTTTACATCTGAATAAATTTCGTCTATTTTTTCATTCTTCATGATACCCTCTAATAATTCTCTATTTGTTTTACTAATTTTGCTAATTCATTTAGTTTGTTTTCTTCTGATAATGGTTCGATATTGCTATATCCAGAATCCTCTTTTACATAGCGAATTTCTGCATATTCATTAGCAGGAAAAGTCACTACACTAACTTCACTTAATTTAACGTCATCAATGATCTTTAAACCTTCTGTATTATAATCAGAGGATTTAATTGTAAAACCGATACTTAAGCCCCCTAAAGCTTGTTGCTTAAGCAATTCTGATGCCTCATATCCAGCTATTGTGTTATTATTAATCTCAGCATCTATACGCAAACCATATTCATCCTCCTTTAAAAGAGTAATTACACCAATCGGTTTAGTAGCATCATGTTGCCAAAGCAATTTAACCTTGTTATTTTCTAGATTTTTAAAAGCACCCTTTAAGATTATATGATCATGTGCATCGCGAACCCCAAAAACACTGGCATAACCTGAAATAACTGTATTATTTTTTTTCCTTGATTTAACAATAAACTCAGAACTTATCCAACCTTTCTCCAAAATCACCTCCCTGTAATCCTATAATAATTAAACCTATAGTTACTTTATAGTTTATTTTCATAATCTATATATTTAGCTATAACAAATTATATTGTCACTACTAAGGGCTTTATTGATAATTATTTAAAAAAAATAAAATTACTAGATTATCGATATTTCTTGTATACAGCTTTAAGTTGATATAAAAATAGGAGTATAATGCAAGAATAATGCAAAAATTAGTATATAAAGAAATAAAAGCATAATGATTTATCTAAGTTGGTTACTAATTATAGCGGGAATATTTTTTATTGGGTTTGGAATTATCGCCCTATTTCGTTTTCCAGATTTTTATACAAAACTACATGCTGCTAGTGTTATTGAATGTTGTGGCATACCATTATGCCTAATTGGGCTAGCATTAATACAAACAGATTATACAAGCATGTTTAAATTGTTTACGATTACAATTATTATTTTTATACTAAACCCAGTATCTACACATGCTTTAGGCAGAGCATCTTTGCTTTATAAAATAGATAAAAAAGGAAGAATAAAATAAAAACAAAAGAGAACAGAATAAAAAAAAGATAAAACAAAAAAGATAAACTAAAAATTTTATATAAAACAAACTCATAATATGTAAATTACGTAATAATGTAATAGTTGATAATAGATTTATGACAGAATTTTTTACAATACCATTCAAACTGAACTTTAACATCACTGCAATATTACTTACCATATCAGCTATCATTATGGTTATCGCTTGCATATATCTGATAAAAAGCAAAAACTTAGTTGAATCTATAATAGTAATGTCTGTCTTTAGCCTTTTTATTAGCATTTGTTATTTATTTATGGATGCTCCCGATGTGGCAATGACTGAAACTGCTCTTGGAGCGTGCCTATCAAGCTGCGTATTACTTAATATTGTAAAAATAGTTGGTAATGATATTGGCAAAACTAAGAAAATAAGAATAATATTATCAACAATATTATGTATTATCTTTATAATATGTCTTTGCTGGGCAAGTCTTGACCTACCGAAATTTGGCAATGAAAACTCGCCTATGCAAACCCATTTAACAAAATATTACATAGAAAATACTGAACGTGATATTGGAATTCCATCTTTTGTTGCTAGTATTCTTGCAAGCTATAGGGGGTATGACACATTAGGTGAAACTACTGTAATTCTTATAGCCGGACTTGCAGTACTTCTTATTACGTCGAGAAAAAAGAGGAAAGAAAAAGATGCTTGATAAATTTAAAATAATAAAAACCATAATAATTTTTATTATACCATATATCTTTTTATACTCTATTTACATACTCTTAAATGGAGAAATATCACCAGGTGGTGGCTTCCAAGCTGGAGTAATTTTTGCAACCGGATTTATCGCTTATGATTTAATATTTGGCTATAAGCAATCAGAGCAATATTTCAAAGCAGATAATATGATAATTTATGCTATAATAGGAGTTGCAATTTATGCAAGTACTGGCGCTATATCATTGATTTATGGTGATAATTACTTAAATTATAACTCCATTGCTAATAATAATATTATAGGGCAGCATATTGGTATATTCTGTATTGAACTTGGTGTTGGCATGAGTGTATCATCGATTATGTGTTTAATATATTCATTGCTCCAAGAAAGATAAAATGCAAGAGAATGCAAGGTAAGTAAAATGCAAAATCTAATATATTTCTTAGCCGTTATTATTCTTACTAGCGGATTATTCATTATGCTAACAAGCGATAATTATGTGCGTAAAATTATTGGCCTAGGAGTTTTTCAGAGCTCAGTTTTAATTTTTTATATAGCTTTAGGAAAAATAGCAAATGGCATAGTGCCAATAAATATTTGCCCGCAAGATGAGAATGCAATTTGTACTCATATCTTCTCTAGCCCATTGCCACATGTATTAATGCTGACAGCAATTGTTGTTGGGTTTGCAACAATGTCTGTTGGTCTTGCTTTGATTTATCAAATACATCAAGAATATGGCACTATTTTAGAAAGTAAAATTGAGCAAACAGAAGAGCTAGAGAGTAAAACAAAATGATCATCGCCAAACATATACCAATTTTGCAAATTCTAATACCATTTTTTGCAGCTCTGATTTCAGCAGCTAGTTTCAATAAATTCGTATCTTGGTTAATAGCTACAACCAGCATTATTATTGCTTTGGCATTATCTGTATATGCTATTCCATTTGCACAGCAAGGAATGTCTTATGAATTTGGCAACTGGAATGCTCCAATCGGGATTGAATACCGACTAGACATGCTAAATCAACCAATTATTATATTTATAAATTTTGTGTTATTGTTTTTCCTAATTTTTGGGAAAGAGCTAATAGAAAAAACTATAACAAATTATATTAAAGATAAATATCAACATATTTTTTATTCTCTATTGTTATTTGCTCATGTGGGATATTTAGGCATTATCAGCACTAATGATTTATTCAATATTTATGTATTTATTGAAATTTCTTCTCTGGCAACTTACGTATTAATGTCCAAAGGGTCGAATGCAAGATCATTAATTGGTGCATTTGACTATCTGATAGTTGGTACTATTGGCGCCACACTAATTTTAATAGGAATTGGCTTTTTTTTAGCAATCACTGGCAGCTTAAATATTAGTGATGTATCATATATTTTACAAAAATTGACTTATTCTAAATTAATAATAACGGCGATTGCATTTTTCCTAACTGGAGCTATTTTAAAAATGGCTTTCTTTCCCATGCATTTTTGGATGATAAGAGCATATTCAGCAACAGCTCCATTTATTCTGACTTATCTAGCTGCTATTTCTAGTATTCTTGGAGTTTATATTATATTGCGTTTTCTGCAATTTACTATAGACGGAGAATTGATACACGATAAATTAACCATGATATTGCGCCCTATTGCAATGACAACTATTCTTGTTTGTACATTTCTTGCACTTAAAGCAGACACATTAAAAAAAGTTATAATTTATTCCACCGCATCACAAATTGGTTATATATTTCTTTTAATGACCATGTGGGTTAAACAAAATCTACTATTTCAATTAATTATCCTAGATGCAATTAACAAGATTGCATTATTTACTATAATATCTCATATAGAAAATAAGAGTAATGATCTTAGATTTCAATATTTTAAATCTATAGAAAATAGCGTCTTGTTCAAAATTCTTGTTGCTTTTGCATTGATATTTAGTGCCGGGATACCGATAACTAGCACATTCTTAGTTAAACTAAAATTATTTGATTTGTTATTAGAATATAATTTAACAAAGGAATTTATTGTAGTACTAATAGGAAGTATTTTAGGATTATTATATCATTTCAAATTGGCTAAAACTATATTTTTTAGTCCGAAAACAAATGGCACTATGCAAATACAAAGCAAACTACATGGTCTGATAGCTATAGTAATAATACAAATATTGAGTTTACTCTATTTACAAGATCTAATAGAGTTTTTAAATTATACTCAACCCTTAATAGCTGGAATAACTAGAATAGCCGTACTGTAAGAAATGATACAATTGATAACAACTCCAGAATTTTTAATTATCTCTACATTGCTGATTGGATCTTTTAATTTAATCACCCCATTTACCTCTAAGGAAGATTCTAACTTTCGTAGCACATTATTATTGATAGTTAGCATCTTTTTCTTAAGCAATATATTATTATTGGATTGGATTTTCTTAAACAATATTGACGCTCAAATCACCTTATTCAACTTTGGTAAATATTCATTTGCTTTGCATATAGAACCACTTGGACTAATTTTTTTAACATTACTCAGTATATTATGGATATGCGCCTTGCTTTATACGATCAAATTTCTAGAAATAAATAAAATCACAAATAGCGATAGATTCTTATTTTTTATGAATTGTTGCATAATGATTGCAAGCATTATTGCGCTTTCTGCTAATTTATTTACTATGTTTGTTAGTTATGAAATACTGACCTTATGCACACTGCCCCTTATTGCGCATCAAGGCGGAGAATATGTTTCTAATAACTTATTCAAATATCTAAAAATATTAATGCTTAGCGGTTTGGTTCTATTTCTACCAGCAATTATTATTATATATAACCAAATTGGTAATGGAGATTTTATATCTGGTGGTCTTATTGCTAATTATTTTTCAGATAATATCGCCATTATTTTATTATTAATGTTTATTTTTGGTATTGCAAAAGCAGCAATCTATCCATTACATGGCTGGCTACCAGCAGCAATGGTTGCATCTTATCCTGTTAGCGCTCTCCTGCATGCAGTAGTTGTTGTTAAAACCGGATTATTTTGCATATATAAAATACTAATTTACGTATTTGGCTTAGCATATTTACAAAATCTTTTTAGCTCATATAACTGGTTGGTAATGCTACCGATAATCACCATAATATATAGCTCAATACAATCTCTAAAATTTACGAAAGTAAAAATGATATTAGCATATTCAACAATCAATCAATTAAGCATTGCCTTGATGAGTGCGTTCCTATTATCGCCAAAAGGAATCATAGCTGCTGTTTTACATATGATTTCGCACTCATTTACCAAAATATGTATGTTTTATACGGCTGGAAATATTTATAGTGTTAAAAATTCATATCATATTAATGAACTAACTGGCATTAAAAGCACTATGCCTAAAACCAGCTTTATATTATTAATTGCAGGCCTATCTTTAATGGGCATACCTCCATTTGCTGGATTTATTAGTAAATTTTATATTTTACTAGCAGCTGCTGAGCAAGAAAATTTATTGGTAATGATTATTCTCGGTATTAGCACTCTATTTTCTGCTTTGTACGTAATTAAAATGCTTATTTTTGTTTACAGACCTACTTCGGATAATTTTATTCTACACCTAAAATTAAAACCATATTTTGACGAAGACCCCAAAAATAAAAGCTCAAAAAGAATCATCAGCGCTAAACATAAGGCTGAGCAACGCCTACCGATATTCATGATAATTAGCATCGTAATTTGTGCAATTAACGTAGCTGGATTCTTTTTTATTCAGCAAGGCATCAGTAGATTTTTAATGTTTATATAATTTTTAATGTTTATATAATAAATGATATGATATACCATCCAGCAATTTTTATATTAATAAGTACATTAAGCCTAATTATATTTTATAAACAAAAATATATATTCAACTCTATTGCTGTGCTGATGCCAATTCTTGCAGCTTTTATGCTTATTAAATTACCAGAAACCAACTCTATAGATATTTTTAATATAACTCTAATTGCAGAAGGTAGTTCTTATAATAAGCTAATTGCTATAGCCTTTACCATAGTTTTACTTGCAGCAAATTTATACTCTATTGGCCAAAATAAAAAGAATGAGATCATCTTAGGTAGTAGCTACGGAGCTTTTTCTTTCTTTTGCCTTCTAGCTGGAGATTTTATTTCTATGTTTATTGGGCTAGAGTTAATGATGGTAGTTTCATCTATAATTATTTTCATTGGTGGTATGCATGCGAGTTTACGCTCAGCAAAGAAATATTTTCTTACTCATTTAATGAGCAGTAATATGATTATTATTGGCATTGCCTATTTAATTACTAAAAATAATGACTTGGCACTAGTTCCTATAGCAGAATTAATGCATAACCCAGAATATTCTACTTCCATTTTATCTATTATGTTAGTCGGGATGTTGATTAATATCGCTGCATTTCCATTTAGTGGCTGGATGGTAAATTACTACCCAAAAGCTTCCCCTTCTGGTTTTTTATATTTAATTTCATTTACTACTAAAATATCAATCATGCTCATAGCTAAATTATTTGCTGGTTATGAAATGCTACAATATATAGCTATTATTATAATAATATATGCATCAATACAGGCCATATTTGAAGATAATCTCTTAAGTTTACTATGCTATCTTTCAATAATGTCTATGGGTCTAATGTTAATTGGTATTAGTAACGGTAGCGAAACTATTATACTAGCTAGCATAGGATATTTATTCGTGCATATAATATATAAGCTATTATTAAGTATTTTGACAGTAAATCTCATTGATCAAACTGGAATTTATAATTGTTCTGAGTTAAAGAAAGTAAATTCTAAACTAGTTATTTGGGGGACAATTATCGGCATTGCCACAATGATTAACCTACCGATAATATCATCATATTATATAAAACTATCTATATCACATGCATTTTATGGAACATTTACTTACTTTATAATTACATTACTTAGCTTTCTAATAATTTTTGTATTGCCATGGAGGCAATATTTCATAGCATCAGAATCATTTAATATAAAATCAAAAAAATATTCAGATTTGAGCATATTATTTACCATGATTCTATTAATAATAATTGGAACTGCGGCTAAATATTTGCCTGTATTAGAAAATATAGAAACTTTAAAGAGAAAATCATTTTTTACAGAATTATTTTTCCAATTCGGAACATTAAAACAATTAATGATTATTTTGTCAGCTTTATGTTGTTCTTTGATAATAAAAATTAAACGCAAACCTACAAGAGCCATAAACTTCACAGAAACTATTGGCAATATTATTTTTCATTCTTATGCAATCTGGACAAAAAAACAACCCAAGAATAATCAAGAATCAGAACCGATTGCTATTGAAACTCTAGAAAGACAAATGAGCAAATATCTATCTAGGTTTCATAATCAACAAACAGCTATCTTTACAATATTTATAATATTTATAGCAATGTTACTAAATCTTATCTAAACATAGCTTTTTTGGTACATTCTAGGATCAAGCGCAACGATTGAGTTGTAAATTAATATTCCAAGCTTCATTAGGAGTCAAGAAATTGAGACATTTTTTAGGTAAATTATTCATTTTATCATTAGCATAAATTATTTGGTCCTCTGTAATTGCATTAAAATCAGTTTTTTTAGGAATAAATTTATGCAGACAAAGATTGGTTCGCTCTACTTGCCCTTTTTGATAAGGCGCTCGAATAAATCAAGGATGAAGTGCAACACTTAATGTGCTATAAGCACAAATGCAAAAAAAATAAGGTGTTGCACTTCATCCTTGATTTATTCGTTTACTATATATTTCAAGAAAAAGAAGGATTCTTTTCTAGCTCTTGATATAGTCTATGAATTGTAATTTCAGACTTTCTAACTTTTTTAGCAATAATATTAGCCACTCTATCTGAACAATTCTCAAGAGTTCTTAATTGAACATTTAATTGAATTTTTAATTTATTCAAATTATCTTGAGCTGCAAAAAATGACTCTTTAAATTTTTCCTTCATTTCCAAAGAAGAATCCTCTAATTCAGATATTTTTTCTTGATATAAATTTGTAAGATCATTTATTTTAAGCTGTATTTCTTCTAATTTTCTCTTTTGAAGATTAATAAATTGGCTTAAAGTCTGTGCAACTTTGTTTTCAACTCTGATTTTTGCAGTCCTTTTTAAATCCCAAGCAAGTCCACATTTACTCATTAAATATATTATCCATTTATGAACATCAGCCTGATACCACTTAGCTCCATTACGATAATCCGACGGAAATGCATGATGAAAATTATGCCAATTTTCTCCTAATAAAAATATAGCTAACCACCAAACATCACCAGATGTACCTTTAGTATATGGTTGTTTACCAACAAAATGACATAGAGAGTTTACAAAAAAAGTTATTTGTTGTTGCAGAGCCCTACCAAGGCCAATAAATATAAACCCAGCATAGGCTAATGTTAAGTTACCGCCAAAAATATAACCAACTCCAGCAGGAACTAAGCTGTTCATTAAAAGAGCTAATTGCCAATAATATTTAAGTTGCCATCTAAGTATTTTATTTCTACCTAATTTTACCATTGTTACACGATTGATAGATTTATAACTACCTTTTCCAACAAGCATCCATCCCATATGTGACCACAAAAACCCTTTCAAACGATTATCGTATTTCAATGGTGTGTGAGGATCCTTTTCTGTATCGGTAAAGCTATGATGCTTAAAATGGTTAGATGCCCAAGATAATATTGGCCCTTGCAAAGTTCCAGCCGCTAAAAGTGATAATATAAACTCTACATATTTATTAGTTTTGTAAGTATCATGAGACCATAATCTATGCAGACCGATACCAACAGTTATATTAGAAATATAATAGCCTGAAAAAAATAATATAGCTTCAAACCATCCAAATTGATATTCTTGTATGTAAAAAACTCCAAGAACGATTAAAATAATCGGTAGAAAAATTAATGCAAATATGGCGGGAATGTCTAGATTTTTGAACATAGATTTTAGCATCTCTAAATAATATAATCATGGAGATATAATCATGGAGCGGGTGAAGAGATTCGAACTCTCGACTTCGACCTTGGCAAGGTAGCGCTCTACCCCTGAGCTACACCCGCTCTACAAAAACAAGCTTCATTAAAGATAACACGCTTGATTCAATATAAAATACAAAACTAGCTCAAAATATCAAGAGTTAATTTGATATTTTTCTAAAATATTTGATAATATGAGTTTAGGGTACATTCTAGAATGAGGAATTTATATATATAACTCAAACTATGGACAAAAGGTAAGATATATTTTATCCATATTTCAGGTTATAATAACTTCAAATAAAGCTATAATAACATCAAGCTATGAATAAGAAAAACACATCTAAGAAAATCATTGTTGGTATTTCAGGTAGTTCTGGGGCAATATACGGTATAAAACTACTTGATATATTGCACAATCTTAATATTGAATCGCACTTAATTATCTCCAAATCTGCTAATTTAACAATCACTTCTGAAACAAATTATTCTCTAGATCAAGTTAAAGATATGGCAGATTATTCTTACAATCCGTCAGATATTGGAGCCTGTATTTCTAGTGGATCATTTATCGTTGACGGCATGATCATAGCACCTTGTAGCATGAAAACATTATCTGCCATTGCTAACGGTTATGAAGTTAGTTTAATGGCGCGCGCAGCTAGCGTTATGATAAAAGAACAGAAAAAATTAGTTTTAATGCCAAGGGAAACCCCTTTGCATTCAATTCATCTAGAAAATATGCTAAAACTCAGTAATATTGGAGTATCAATAAGTCCTCCAGTACCTGCGTTTTACAATAAACCAAATAGTTTAGATGATATTATTATACATTCTTTATCTAGGGTATTAGATCTTTTTGATGTTGACACTTCTTTAATCAAACGTTGGAATGGTATTATATAGTAAATAATATCCCAAAATCTTAATTACTGTCTCACATCCCTAGTTTTGTTTATTTCTTTGATATTTAATTCCAAATTAGTTCTATAAGGACTGATATCTATACCTCCTCTGCGAGTATATTTTGCATATACAGTTAAATCATTTGGCATACATTTCGTCATAATATCATTAAAAATATGTTCAACACATTGTTCATGAAATTCACTATGATTACGAAAAGATATTATATAACTAAGCAACGAATTATGATCAATTTTCTTACCACGATATTTTATTTGCAAAGATGCCCAATCCGGTTGGTTAGTTACTAAACAATTAGATTTTAATAAATTAGAATATAGTGTTTCTTCTACTAATTCTTCACTATCAGAATTTTTTAATAAATTACTATTAACTTGATAATCATGTATTTCTACATCTAAATTATCAATATTTACCCCCTCAAATAAAGTTAAAGATTGCCTGTAAAATTTATTAAGATCATAAAGACAAACTATTACTTTTTTTCCAACAATATCACTAAGATCTTTTTGAATAAATGCTGTTACTTCTTGATCACTGGCAAACTGGGTCCCGTTAAAAGAATTTAAATATAATTTTACTGATTTTGATTCAACTATTTGCTCAGAATCAGATGGGACTATAAATTGTAAAATTTTTACGCAAGGCTTGCCTTTACCATTAAGCCAGGAAATTTCGTAACAATTCCATATATCAACTCCAGTAAAAGGTAATTTTTCTGATAAATTAATTTCGTTACGAGCAATAATTCTTGGTATTCCAACTAATAAGTTCTTATCATATTTATCTTTATAAGTGACAGTTTGACCTAATATCAATTTACTCTCCTAAGTTTTTTATTTTAATTTGTAATTTGTATTTACTCCAAATTTATTAGTTTAATCAACTATAAATCAATCTATTTTTCAATAAATTTATGCTATTTTTAAGACTTGCTTTTTCACTTTTACTTAATAAAGAAGGTGTCTGTTCAATACAAATTATTACACCATAGCTTTCTCGTGATAAGAATAACCTAGAAACGTACAACACATATTCTTTACTTTCAATATTAAAATAAAATTCTTTTATTTCGTGTGTATCTATTGATTTAATAATAGCATCTATATTATCTTTAACAAAATTTATAACCACATTTTTCGTATTATTCACTAAATCACGTTCTTGAATCATTTTTACTGAATCAATAATTATAATATCTTCTAAATTATAATAATCTTTGATT
>JAHDGL010000029.1 GCA_020627625.1 Alphaproteobacteria bacterium
TTGAAGTTTATGTGTTTTTTTAAAAATATTTTGGAATTTAGATTTTAGCTTTTTTACCTTAAATGCTAACCCATTGAAGGCGAAAAAGATGAGATATAAATTTCATAAAGATGAATTAAAAAATGCGTCAAATTCAACTTGATTTACTATATAATCCATGCTTTGGTTTATCTAGAATGTTCGATGCTAGCTTCTTTGCTTTTTTGAACAATTCTAGATTTGGTAAGTTTGCTACTAATGTATAGTTCCTGGTCAACGTCATGCTGATATGTCGCGCCATTTCTTAGTAATTGATTGCCAGCTATTTTTATTAATTGTTGGTCTTCCATAGAAAAATAATTCATTATTTTTTCTGTAATATCAGTAAGAAACTGCCAAGATAGCTCTATTCTTTCTTGTAAAGTTAGTTTAAGAGTTTCATCTTTTGGTGGGGAATGAGATTCTTCGTATAATTTTTGTGAAATTGGGTCTTTGGGCGGGGTATGTTTAGGTTTTTGATAGCCTCGTATCTTTTTTATCATAAAGAACCCAGCAACTCCTAAAATTATAAGCCCCCCAATATTATAAAAACTAGTTAACATAAAATTTTGCCTTATTTAAATTTCTTACCCATAGTTCTGGTTAAAATAAATTAAAAAATATTTCTAGTACAATGGATCTTATCCTTAATTCACGTTCTTACTACAATGTTACTATTTAAGAGAATATTGATCTATAGAAAAAACATATATTTTAATTTGATAAAAAACTAATGTGTTGATTTAGTGATAGCTTAGCTTATAATGTTTTTTTAACTTTAATGAAAAGAATATTATTATGATAAAATACAAAATATCATCTTTATCGTTTAGTTTGATTGGTAGCTTTATTGTATTATTGTTGTGTAATAATTTTTCATCTAATGATTCTTCTATATCATCATATTTTATCAAATATGTGTTTGCATATGGTTTAACATTAAGTATTAGTTTTCTATTTATTTTTAATTTTAAAAAACAAAAAATATATTTTTTAAAATCAATAATAATATCAGCATTAATTTTATATTATCAAATTATTTATGGTTTTGTAATTAATCAAGAGCTTATACGTTCTGTATTTGAAACTAATCCTACAGAGGCAATGATAATTCTTGATGATAAGTGGCTTTGGATATTAATAGTGTTATTATCTATGTTTAGCTATTTTATTCTTAAAAAAATCACGATTATACCATCTAACAAAAAAGTTATTAATATCATAATAGCTTCACAGTTAGTTTTATTTTCACTTACATATTTTTTTAATTATTCATACTTAAGACGATTTATAAAAGAATATGGTAATATAGTTGAGCCAATTTATTTTTATAGCAAAATTAAAAATTATATGATTGATTCAATAAGATATAGAAATATTGCATTAGATTACACTATATATGAGGATTTAACCCCTTCTGCAATTGCAGATAATAAATATAATAATATTAATATAGTTCTTGTGATAGGAGAATCGGCGCGTGCTAATAATTTTAGCCTGAATGATTATGATCGAGAAACTAATCCAAGATTACAACAAAGAAAAAATATTATTTCTTATAAAAATGCTGCATCTTGTGGAACATCAACAGCTTTCTCTGTTCCTTGTATGTTATCTAGAACAGGAAGATCGGATGGTTTTTCTCTGCCACTTACCGAGCCATCAATTATATATGCGTTTAAAAAATTAGGATTTGAAACTTATTTCTATTCTAGGCAAGCTACAAAATACAATAAAGCAATTTATGCTTCATGTTTAGAAGCGGATCTGTGCGAATTTAGTATTAAAGGATATGATGAAGTTTTAGTAGATAGGTTAAAAAATCTTATTGCAAAGAACAAAAAACCTAAATTAATAGTATTACATACTAATGGTAGTCATTTTTTATACCATGAACAATATCCAAGTGACTTTGAGAAATTTAAACCAGTTTGTAAGAAGAGGGCGTATAATTGTCAAAGAGATTACGCAATTAATGCTTATGATAATAGCATTATTTATACGGATTTTGTACTAGATAAAATTATTACCACTATACAAGATACAAAAAGTGTAATGTTTTACACTTCAGATCATGGCGAATCAATTGGAGAAAATAATAGATATGGTCATGCTTCATTTTACAATATTGCTCCTAAAGAACAAACTAATGTACCTTTTATAGTTTGGATGTCTGATAATTTTCCGGATAAAGATATTAAATTTCGTAATGCTCAATCCTTATACGGTAAGGATATTAGACACGCACATGTTTTTCATTCATTACTAGGGTTGATTAATAACCAAGCTAAATCTTATAATCAAAATTTAGATATTTTTAGCGATTCTTACTTAGATAGATAATTACACCAACTCCCATTTCAAATTATATATTCGCATTTTGCGCCGATTCGTCTGTTCTCACCTATCTATTAACGTGAATTTAAGTTGTGCATATGATATTTATTAAGTGTTTTAACACCAAATATCCAAACAAAACAGGTAATTAAAAATACTATCATCAAAAAAGTCGCTATATCTTCGTGACAGGCCGAAGGGAAGATAGTAAAAGTTATCATCTGAACAGAGGCGCCTATAGATTTGCCAAATTTAGCGCCTAAAATATCAACAGCAGCTTTTCCCTTTGTTTTCATCTCTTTATCTAGGGGGATATACACCATTTCCTTAGTTGCATCAAAGAGCGAATATTTTGCTCCTTTGCCAAGGACATTCTGTAAACCTCCCACAAAAACAGTAATAGCTAGAGGTGATAAATATATAAAGCTTGTAAAAATTTTATCTAAATGTTCTTCTAAAATTACAAAGCTAAAGAACGTACCACCTGCAAGTAAAATCATTAGCGGTGTTAATATCGCAGTCCAGAACCAACCAAATGTACGTATAATAAAACTCCCTATAAATATGAAAGTAAGTGTTGATACGCCTGTCCAATATAATACGTTACCCATATAAGACATGAAATCCTTGGTTTCGGGGTATAGCGTTTTGGTGCGTGACATCCACAGCCCTTCTATTAGGTTTATTGATGTGCTGTAACATATCATTAATATGCAAATAATTGCTAGATTTCTTGATGTAAAAACCATCTTAGCGCTATCTTTTAGGTTTAATTTTAAAATATCTACTCGTTTGTTTTTAACTCTGATTCCTTTTAAAGTTTCGATATTTTTTATTTCTATATATCGATGCAGCATTAGGCAGATAATTCCAGAAACAAGCATCAATATGGTCATTGATTTTAAAATAATTTCTGAATCATCAACAATATCTGAGAAAAAATATAAAAGAAAATGATCACCTTGAGTAAAATATATTATTAAACTACCAGAAATAAGTAGATTCATTTGACCAAATATACCAAAGAAAACATAAAATCTGGTAGATTCCTCTGTGCTTGTAATTTTATTAGCTAATTGCCAGAAAAATAAAAAGAAGATAATTACTGGCCATAATTCTCCCATTATATAAAATAATACAAAGCTCCATTTACTCCACATTACTATGAACCACTTCAAATGCGGTGCTAGCTCAATATAATGTCTAATAATAGCCGGGTTAGGATGAAAAAAATCTTGATTAGGATAAATCACAAATGCAAATATTGTAAAAAATCCTAGAAAAATACTCACTACAATTCTAAATACTTGTTCTGTTGTTATTTTATTACATAAATATGTGTAAATAATGACAAATAACATTCCCATTGGCATTTCCCCCCAAAGTTTTATAAAGCTTAAAACTTCAGTTCCTATCATGGTTACTACAAAACCATCTTTAATGCTTCGAACTAAATTTTGATTGAGTAATATAAATAGCATTAAAAATGCCATAGGGAAAAATTTGCCTAGTTCATAAGATCTAATGGGCCAAAGGACAAATCTTAATTTACTGTGTCTTATTTTGTTTAAGAATCTCATAGTCAATTTTTGATGAATTAAATCTTTGCGTATCGTAAACTTGCGTTTAAAGTTATTTACTTTAAATTTTTATTCTTATATTTCAAGTTATTTTGTATATTTTATTTCATTTATTTTAAGTTATTTCATTTATTAAAATAACCAATAAACAAAGAAATCAATCAAGTGTCTAATCAACTAACCAACCAATGAATAATATAATT
Source organism: Alphaproteobacteria bacterium (assembly GCA_020627625.1). GTDB lineage: Bacteria > Pseudomonadota > Alphaproteobacteria > Rickettsiales > Rickettsiaceae > Megaera_A. The sequence goes on from JAHDGL010000029.1 coordinate 4,139, forward strand.
GATATAGAAGTTTTTTTTTAATTCATTTATGATGTGAACCATGGATAAATAAGAGGTATAATTATTGATAAAAATGAGAATTGCAAAATTTATTGCAAATGCCGGCATTTGCTCAAGAAGATCTGCAGAAGATTTAATTACGCAAGGTAGGGTGATTGTAGATAGTAGTGTGATTACTAGCCCGGCTTTGAATATAGATGCAAGTAATGAGATTAAAGTTGATGGTCAAATAATTTCCCGTCTTCCTGAGGCAAGGTTATGGGTGTATTACAAACCTCGGGGATTAATTACTACTCATAAAGATCCACAAAATAGGCCGACAATTTTTCAAATTTTGAAAGATAAACTACCAAGAGTAATTTCAGTTGGAAGACTGGATTTTAATAGTGAAGGCCTGTTGCTACTTACTAATAATGGTGATTTGGCAAGGTATTTTGAATCCCCTTCTAATAAATTCGAGAGAGTTTATAAGGTGAGATCTTTTGCTAAGGGTAGAAATAATGATTATCAGGAGATTAATATAGACAATACTAAGATTACTGTTGATAATATTACCTACCATCCTAAACTAATAAAATTAACCAAAAAATCTGCTTCTAATTGCTGGTATAAAGTGGTTTTAACTGAAGGTAAGAATCGTGAAATTAGAAGGGTTTTTGCGCATTTTAATCATGAAGTAAGTCGTCTGATTCGTACAAATTTTGGTAATTATAGTTTGGGCGCTCTGAAGCCGGGTGAATATCGCCAGGTAAAAATAGATAAGAATTATTATCAACGCGAATTAAGGGTAAACAAGAATTAGATAAACAAGAATTATGTAAATGAGAATTATTGCAGGAAAACATAAAAATAGAATTATACCAACATCAAAAAATGCAAATTATCGCCCATCAACTACAAAATTCCGCGAGGCTTTATTTAGCATACTATCTTCTGGGGTGTTTTTAGAAAAACAACCAATTCTGGGTGCTAAAATATTAGATTTATTCTCAGGTGCTGGTAGCTTATCTTTCGAGGCGTTATCAAGAGGGGCAAAAAATATTACATTGATCGATAATAACTATAGCAATCTGAAAACAGCAAGTAATTTTGCACAGTATATAGGTGAAGAGAATAACATCAAAACTATATTAATGGATGCTACTAATCTATCGAAGGCAGTGGGGCAATATAATCTTGTATTTATGGATCCTCCTTATTACAATAATTATGTAATTAAATCTTTAAATAGCTTGATTGAAAATCAATGGCTAGAAGACAGAGCTCTGATAGTAATTGAAATTGCTAAGAAAGAAGCCCCAAAACTCCCTAATAATTTACAACTGGTAAAAGAAAAAATATATGGTAATAACAAATTACTAATATTAAAATATATAGATAATCTAGAAGCTGTAAAAGCTGTAGAGGGTGTAGGCGCTATAGATATTATTTAAATTATGGAAACTTAAGTAACTGCAGAAACTATGGAAAATACAGAAAGTGACAATTATTACGTATGTAATATACTCGCTCGTATTTGTAATAAAATTAGTCAGTAAATAATTGTCATTATGGGAAAATCTAAAAAGCAATATGTTTGTTCAAACTGCGGCAGCGTTAGCAGTAAGTGGCTAGGGCAATGTCATGACTGTCTTGAATGGGGGACTATTTCTGAAGAAGCATCTTCTGCAAGTAAAATTCTTGTTCCTAAAACAGGTAATGTGCAACAACTGCATTCTTTAGCTGATAAGGCTGTTCAAACTATACGTACGAAAACCCCAATCGAGGAGCTAAATCGTGTGCTAGGTGGTGGCCTTGTTAATGGTTCTGCTATTTTAATTGGCGGAGATCCTGGGATTGGTAAATCTACTTTATTGTTGCAATTATCAACTAGCCTATCTCGGGCGGATATTGGCTGTTTATATGTTACTGGCGAAGAGTCGATTAATCAAATAAAATTACGAGCAGAACGACTTGATATTGAAGATACAAAAATAGCATTACTTGCTGCAACTAATATTGAAGATATAATTTCAACAATTGATCAAAATAAATCAAATTTGGATCTAGTGATAATTGATTCAATTCAAACTATGGCCACTAGTGAAGTGTCATCTGCTCCAGGTACGGTATCGCAAATTCGGGCCACCACTCATATTTTAATTAATTATGCGAAGCAAAATAATATTACTTTGCTTATCGCCTGTCATGTGAATAAAGATGGTCAGCTTGCAGGACCTAAAATTCTGGAGCATATGGTTGACACAGTTCTTTATTTTGAGGGTGATCATAATAATCATTTCCGTATTTTGCGTTCTATTAAAAATCGTTTTGGCGGAGTTAATGAGATTGGTGTTTTTGAAATGACAGCAAAAGGTTTAGTAGAAATTTCTAACCCTTCAGAATTGTTTTTAATGGAACGAGAGAATAATGTATCAGGTAGTGCGGTTTTTGCAGGTATTGAAGGTTCAAGACCTTTGTTGATAGAAGTTCAGGCTTTGATAGCACCGACAAATATGGCAACCCCAAGGAGGTCTGTAGTTGGTTGGGATAATAATAGATTGTCTATGATGATTGCGGTATTGGGAGTTCGATTTGGTTTAAATTTAGCCTCTCATGAAGTATATTTAACAGTAGCTGGTGGTTTAAGAATTACAGAACCCGCAGCAGATCTAGCTGTAGCTGCTGCTCTAATTTCAGCAGCTAGTAATACACCATTACCTCAAGGGAGTATATTTTTTGGCGAGGTTGGATTGTCAGGAGAAGTGAGAAAAGTATCACAAACAGAAGCCAGAATAAAAGAGGCTACAAAGCTTGGTTTTGAACAGGTTTATTGTTGTTTTGAGAAAGAAATACCCGAGATAAAGCTAGTAAAGCATCTAAAGCAATTTAAAGGCTTGCTTTGAATTTATTGACAAATACCTAATGGGCTTGTACTTATTATAATATATTGCATAAAAGTAAAGAGGTTGTAATGTCACGTTCTGCTCTCGATAGACCATTATTTCTGAATAAAAATATTTTTATTGATTACCAATTGTTTCAGTTTTCTGAATTTTATAAAATTAAATTTCATAATTCTTTTGTTAATTTCTTAAACGATTTGAGTAATCTCAATGTTGATCAATTTATGAATGGTCAATCATCATATTTTGATAATTTACAGCTTATTAATTTAGATGAATTATCTGAGGATCAGGTTTTACAAATCTCTGATATTTTTCAAGCAAGATGTATAAATACTTTGATTAAATTTTTAAATTTTTGTAATAATTCAAATATTAATGATTATTTCAATGATAATGAAATTTCATATCAATTAGATAATTTTATAAATCTGAACTTTGAAGATAACTATCAAATTTACCAATTTTATCAGGATTTTCATGTTGATTGTTTAAATATTTTAATAGGTATTGTAGGTGATCTTATTAATTTTAATATTGGTGATTATGAAGAATACCAGGAAATTATAAAAGAATTGGGATATACTGATAATACAAATTTTTATTATCAAGTGACACAAATTTATAACAAGCTTAAATCTAATTGTTTTCAGATTTTATTAGAACTATTGAATGATACAGATAATGCTAACGATTATCTTACTAATGATACTATATATCAACCTACCTATTCTGATAATCAAAATTATATTGATTTAAATATTTTAAGTAACTACCAAATTTTTTGGATTTATAAAGAGTTTCAAGATGTTTATTTTGGCTTGTTAACAGAATCTTGGAATGATTTTGATGTGAATAATAGTGGTGATCAATATCTATAGTAACCCGAACTATGGATAATTTTACTATATCATTTTTGCATTGGGTATTTTATTTTTAAACCAAGTAATTTGTCGTTTAGCATATTGCCTTGTTCGTTTGCTGGCTAATTCTATTGCAAGATCTTTTGTTATATCACCTTTTATATAAGTAATAATTTCAGAAACAGCTAGGGCTTTCATAGCGCTTGTATTTATTTCTCCATAATGCTCATACATATTCCTAACTTCTTCTATTGCTCCATTGTCAAATAATTTAACTAAACGCTTATTACATTTTTCATATAGAGTTTTTCTATCTGGCAGCATTAGTAATATTTCAAAATTAAAATTAGCTAGAGGTTTTATATTTTCTTGTGAATGAAATTCTAATATTGATTTTCCAGTTTGTTTTATAACTTCATAAGCCCGGATCATTCTTTGAGTATCATTTGGGCTAAGAATATCGCCTATTTTATTATCTAGCTTAATCAATTCTTGAAAAAACTCTTTAGAACCAAGTTTTTTATGTAAATTACGTGTATTATTTCTAATATTCTCATCAATATCAGGAATAGAGCTATAGCCATTGATTAACATATTAATATACATACCACTACCACCTACGATAATTGGTAATTTACCACGCTTGTTTATTTGTTGAATGGCATGACTTGCTTTTTGAACATATTTTGCTGCAGAAAACTCATTATCTACATCTTGGAAATTATATAAATGATATGGTAATTCATTTTTTAGTGATAATTTAGGTGATGCGGTAATAATAGGTAGCTGTTTATATATCTGCATTGAATCTGCATTTATAATCTCAGCATTGTTTTTAAGAGCAATATTATGCGCAAATTCAGTCTTACCACTGGCAGTAGGGCCACAAATAATTATGGCACGATTTGAAATATTAGATTGTTTATGCTTATCAGGCCTATTAAGCATACTAAACTTACCAAATTTACCATAATTAGATTCATAATGATCAGGCATGAAATATTTGCTCAACCTAAATTTTATTTACCTAACGCTGTCATTAATTCGCCCCATTCACGTTTACTCATACCGCTAGATTCCTGATTTATTTCATCTCCATTTATCATTGCACGAATTACATTCATTCCTTTTTGCGAAATATTTGTTCCATTCATATTATGTTCAACAAATGCTTCATAAGCAAAAGGCACCCAAGCTTTAACTATATCTAGCATAGCTTCAGCATATACTCTTATTTCATATTGGGCATGAGAATCAGCACGAAGTGCTAAGAAATGTAATAGATTATGTAAGTTTATTTTCCAATACCATTCTGTGTAATGATTTAATGTCAGATTCATGCGCGCAAGTTCCCTAGTGATGCCAACATTATTTTCATCAACTATATTACCTTCTTCATCTTCATTCATCATGCTGACATAATTATTATAACAATGTTCTGCATCAGATTTTAGAATTGAAAGCACTTTATTAGCTTCTTCTTCTGGAAGAGTATCTGAGCTACGCCCTTGTTTGTTGATTTTTGATTGCGGGCTTAGGTTTACTTTTTCTGGTACATAAAATTCATTGCTTAATATTGAATATCTTGCAGAATATTCGTTAACACTAGCAGTTCTATGGCGAATCCATTGACGTGCAATAAATATTGGTAATTTTATATGAAATTTAATATCACACATTTCAAATGGAGTAGTGTGGCGGTGTCTCATTAAATAGTTGATTAGGCCTTTATCCTGTAGACTCTTCTTGGTTCCACGACCGTAAGAGACTCTTGCTGCTTGTACAATTGAGCTATCATCCCCCATATAGTCTACCACACGCACAAAGCCATGATCTAATACAGCTATTGGAGTGTATAATAAATTTTCAATAGCATCTACAGTGGCTCTTTTTGTCGTGTTTTTTATACTAAGCACATCTTGTAATTCGTTTTCTTTTGTCATTTTACTTTCTTTTGTTTCTTTTTGTTTATATAATGGTTTTTATGTCAATCCTTGTCAAGGGTCTTGTTCGGGTTTGTTAAGGACTTTATCAAGGGCGCATGATATCAATAAAATTATAATTTAGTTACTAGTTTTTTTAAAAAATAAATTAATGCTTTTCATTGTTGTATTCGTAATAATTACCTTGCTTTGTATAGCTGCTTTTATCTCTGCTATTGAGACGGCCATAACTAGCACATCACCCGGTTTAATTCAGAAAAGAAAATCAGAAGGAGATCATCGAGCACCTTCTTTACTTGTTTTATTAAAAATCAAAGAAAAAGTCATTAGCACATTGCTTATTGGGAATACTTTAGCCAATACTTTATGTACTATTATGGCAACTAGTCTATTTATAGAAATTCTAGGCGATGATCTTGGAACATTTTTATCATCTATAGTGATGTCTTTTGTGATTATTGTTTTTGCAGAAGTTGTACCAAAAACTATTGCTGTAGTTAAATCAGAGAAAATAGCATTAAGTGCTACTCCGATATTACTAGTTTTTTTAAAAATATTAGAACCGGTTAATATTCTTCTTTCTTATATAATTAGATTGTTTTGTTTTGTATTTCGTATTGATCTAAATCAAAATATTTCAGCAACAGACGAAGTGCGTGGAGTGATCGAACACCATCTACATGAAGGAAATGTGATAAAAGACGATAGTGATATGCTTGGTGGGATATTGAATTTAAGCGATCTTGTAATCGCAGATATTATGGTTCATCGTAGCAACGTAATGACAATTAACATTAATACAGAACCGGAAGAAATAATAAATATTGTTTTATCTTCTCCTCACAGCAGAATTCCGTTTTGGGAGGATAATCCTGATAATATAATAGGTGTTCTGCATATAAAAGATTTGTTGAATAAATTGCATAATAAAGAAAAAGTAATAAATGACGTAGATGTTCGCACCCTCTTAGGTGAACCTGTTTTTGTCCCTGATAATGGTTTAGTTACGCAGCAGTTGCATTCTTTTAGAAGAGGTAAGAGTCATTTAGCGTGCGTAGTCGATGAATATGGTGATTTGCAAGGTATTATCACCCTTGAAGATATATTAGAAGAAATAGTAGGGCAAATTTATGATGAACATGATTCTGGTAAGAATAAAATAACCAAAAAATCTAATAGTGAGTATATTGTTGATGGCTCTGTTCCGGTTCGTGATTTGAATCGTGAATTAGGTTGGTCTATAGCTGAATCAGATGCCACAACAATTGCTGGGTTCATGATTAGTTGCTTCAAGCGTATTCCTAATCAAGGCGAGTTTTGGGTTGATAAGAATCTTAAAATGACTGTAAAAAAGAAGTCAGATAATCGTATTAGGACAATCTTAGTAACAATAGAATCAGAACAGGATTAGGAATAAATGTGATTAGTATAATAGGTAATTGCTTGTTGATAGCTAGTTTAATATTGTTGTTTGGAGCAGTTCTATTAAAAAACAAACCTAAAGTTATTTGTTTCTATTTGGGTAGCGTAGCGCCAATAATTGCATTTATTTTTTTGGTGATAGGTTTTATTATTTCTGATTTTAGTCTAAAAAACATATTTTTTAATTCTAGTTCATTATTACCGTTAATATATAAAATATCAGCCGCTTGGGGTAGTCATGAAGGTTCTATGCTTTTATGGTCTGCATTGCTTTCTTTAGTAGGTTTTACATATGTTTATTATGTTCAAAATATTTATTATATTCAAATAAGACTAGAGTTGTGTGAGTTTGCTGTAACGATTGCATCTTTTACTCAGCTTCTATTTATTAGCTTTATTTTGTTTGTATCTAATCCTTTCGACGTATTTAATTTTACCCCGTCTCAAGGTATAGGTTTAAATCCTATGTTACAAGATGTAGCTTTATCAATACATCCACCATTATTATATCTAGGTAATGTTAGTTATTTTGCTCTTTTTGTCAGTGGTTGTTTGTTGTTATATTATCCAGATGAGAAAGAAAGTAAGGTGTTTTTAGGAATTGCTAAGAGCTTTTCTCATTTTGCTTTGATGAGTCTGACAATAGGTATTGGCCTTGGATCCTGGTGGGCCTATCGCGAATTAGGATGGGGAGGATTTTGGTTTTTTGATCCAGTCGAAAATATTTCATTATTACCATGGCTTTCGGGCATTGCATTACATCATTTTTTAATAATAAATTTGCGAAATGGTCGATTTATCAAATGGAGTATTGCTCTTTCTTTTATAAGCTTTCTTCTGACTTTGTACGGTACTTTTATTGTTAGAAGTGGGATTATTTCTTCAGTACATTCATTCGCATTTTTACCTGAAAGAGGGATTTATATTTTCTCGATATGTTTGATTTTAACATTCATTTGCTTAACCTTCTTTTTGTTAAATAATCAATATTTGAAGCAAATTAATAAAAAAACTAGTTTGTATGAATATATGATTTTAATCGGAAATATTTTATGGATATTTGCATTAATATCTATAATTATTGCTCTTATTTACCAGATATATTGTTCATTTATACTCAATATAGAGGTAGCTATTGATCCAGAATATTTTACTTCTGTTTTTATTCCTATTTTTATACCAATAATTTTACTATGTGCTATTGCTCCTAGCTTATATTCTATAATCTTTAATAGTAAAAATAATTTTAGAAATAATGATAGAAAAATTATATTTAATATTAAAAATAAATTAATCTGGGGTTATTTAGTTCCTATAATATTCTCGGCCATTTTTATTTTTATCTTAAATAATTATATTGAATTTGGTGTTATTTCTGCTGCAATTAGCTTTGCATCAATTTATTTAATGATGCAAACGAGTATATATCTATTGAATATT
>JAHDGL010000002.1 GCA_020627625.1 Alphaproteobacteria bacterium
CGTAACAAGGTAGCCGTAGGGGAACCTGCGGCTGGATTACCTCCTTAAAGACTATAAATACATTAGGTAGAAAAAAACTAGCTATTAACTTAAGCCAAGTATTATTACTTAATGTCAGTCAATAATTTGCTGTCACTACCTTTACCTTTTTATTTGTATATATTGTTTGTTTAGCTACTAGAAATACATCTATCTATCTATCTATCTATCTATCTATCTATCTATCTATCTATCTATCTATAACTCTTTACTGATATAAATTTGATTGTAGATTATATATTTAACAGCGATCTATGGGTAAAACGAAGTTTAGATTTTTAGTAGATTTTTAGTAAAAATTGGCACTTTTGATTAAGGAATAGCATCGCTATTTCAAGAACAGAAATAGGCAAGGATACATCTTATCTTTTATTCATAGTTCTATAGTTCGGATTATTTACTAGTAAAATTTATATCGAATTTATTTTTACTTGTAGAATTTATTTTTATTCTAGTTTTTTACTTTAATTAGGTTTAATTTAAAAATATTGCCTATTTTATATTATAATTTACAATATTTAAGATTTATTTTACAGCACCTTATTTTTTTATAAAAACAGATTACTCTATTATGAAGAGATTATTACTTTTATTATTATTTATAATTCCATTATTTCAAATTAATAATTCTTATGCAGAGAGTATAAAAAAGATTAGTCATATTCAAGAAATAATACCTTATTTAAAATCTCTTGATCAGGATAGTCTAGTGATATTTGATGTAGATAATACTATCTTCGCTCCTTCTGATTTGATTGGAAGACCAAAAGCTGTAAATGTAAGGAGATCAATTTTTAAAGAATATAAAAAAAAATATGGTAAAGAGAAAGTTGCTCGAATTTTATCATTATATTATCTAAACACTAAAGAAGAGTTTGTTGAAAAAGAAATTAAGGAGATAATTAATCAATTATATACTCAGAAAATTCCAACTTTGGCACTAACTGCTATTGGTACAAAAAAATTTGGCTATATTAACAATCCAATGGAATTAAGATATTCAAGATTAAAAGAAAAAGATATTACTTTCGGTTTTGAATATTTAAATAAAAAGATTTTATGGGGTAACGAGGCCGGTTATCAATCTGGTATAATTTTTTCAGGAAAAGAGACAAAAGGGAATGCCTTGCAATATTTTTTAGAGAATATTGCTCATTGGAAACCAAAACATATTATATTTATTGATGATCATTCTAAATATTTAAAGAGTGTTAGTAAAATGTGTGATAAACTTGGAATTAAGTTTCAGGGTTTTCATTATAAAGCGGCAATTTTCCAACAAGATCAAGAATTAACACCTGAAATAGCTAGATTGCAATTAAAAACATTAGATGAAAAAGAAATTTGGATACCAGATTTAGAGGCGCAAAAAATAATAGATTCAAAGTAAACATTCTCATGAAAAAATTATTATTCTTGCTATTTGTATTTAATCTATTTTCAGTAAGCTATACGATAGCATCTTCCTATCATTCTATTACTTATAATTTATCTACAAAAAATATCCAGTCCGGTGTTTTTAATGTAGAAATGGTCATGAAAGGTAAATTCTCAAATCAAATAATACTTGATTTGCCATCAAGATGGGCTGGAGCCCTATATACTGAGCAGATTAAAAACATCAAAATATCAGGTTTGCATCAAATAGAAATAAATAATAACAATAATGATTTTCAAGCTGTTATTACTTTGCGCGATCAACAGAATAACGAAAAGAGTACTGAAATTAAACTTCAATATGAGGTGCATCAAAAAATAGGTAATCCATCTGATGTTCATGAGGCAATAGTGCGGCATGATTTAATACATACACCTGGATATGGAATTTTTGCTACTCCTGAAGATTTAAAAAGTGATGATAAAATAAATATTAGCATAAATTGGCTTGATCTTGATCCGGAATGGAAAATTTTATCATCTTATGGAATTCAGAAAAGAATTAATAAACAATTATCTGCTCCAGAATTATTGCATGCTATATATGTTGCTGGTGATCTGAGACTTCATCAAATCTCTAGTAAATCTGCGCCTGTTTATTTATCACTTTATGGAAAATTTGATTTAACAGATAAGAAAATTATATCTGATATAAAAGAAATCGTCGAGAGTCAAAGAAAATTCTTCCAAGATTATAATTTTCCTTATTATGCAATCAGTCTTATAGAAGGAGACAATCCTCGTTCTATGGGTGGTACTGGTTTGCAAAATGGCTTTACAGCTTTTTTGCCCAAAAAAATGCACAGATCTGATTATTATATTTTATTTGCTCATGAACATTTACATAACTGGATTGCTGGTAAATTTAAAAATAACAAAGATGAAGAATTAAATTATTGGTGGTCCGAAGGGTTTACAGATTATTACGCACGTTTAATTGCATATCGTTCTGGTGGTATAGATGAAACAATTTTTACAAAAGAAATAAATGAATTTTTATCATTTTATTACTTATCTCCTGTAGTTCAAGAGCCTAATATTAGAATAAAAAAAGATTTTTGGAGTAATTATGATATTCAAAAATTACCTTATTATAGAGGGTTTGTATTTGCAATTTATTTAAATGATCTAATTCAGAAAGAAAAAAAAGGAAAATCATTAGATAATGTAATGCATGATTTGTTAAGAGAGGCTCCTAAAAAGAAATTCTCGGTAAATTTATTTAAAAAAATAGTTAATAAATATGTTAAAGGCGGTATTGATAAAGAAATATCAGAGTTTATTGATTCAGGGAATATCATTAATCTTGAGAAAGTAAATTTACCTTTACAAACAAAGCTAAGTGGCCAATATTATATTGGTTTTAATAGGGAAATTTTTCAGAAAGAAAAAACCATTAAAGATATCGATATCAAAGGTAATGCTTATAAAGCTGGTCTTAGAAATAATCAGCAAGTTTTGGGGTATGACATGCCGAAAGGATTTGGAAATCCAGATCAAGTAATAACCATAAAAACAATCAATTGAGATTATAAATTTAAACACGAACATTACGAAAAAACAACGCAAATATTTCAATTAAAAGAAGATAGAACTCAAAAAGAACAAAAATTATTTTATAAATTTTTTAATTTATAACTTAACTTGTAGGGTTCTTTTGGATGTTGTACCATTTCTCATTTCAAATTATTTACTATACCATTTTGTATGATTAATCTGTGCTCACCTATTTATATAATCTGCGCAGTCTCACCTTGAAATGCAAACCTATAATTCAAAATAAGAAATGGTATTATAAACGCGAGTTTAGGATAAACAAAATTGCATATTTACGTATAGATTGACACTTTGTTAGCAAAAAATAACCCCCAAAATACTCAAATATCTACGGATATTCTCCGTTTTTTGAGAACATTTTGTACTAAAAATTGCCTAATCTACACAAAAATCTGCTAAATTTCTTATCCTAAATTCGCGTTATAACGAATTAAAAAATACGCATATTTCAATTTTATTCATTCTATTTTAAAATATTCTTTACTCGCATTTTTAGTAATAGTTAGATAATATAGTAAATGGGTAAATGGTAAAATTAAGTTTTATATCAAATTTACATTCACTATAGTAAACTTAGAATAACATATTAAATAATTATGCAAACAGTATTATGCAAACAGTAAAAATAGCAAAAACAAATTTACTATCCATCTCTTGTGATGGTCAAGATATGCTTTTAGATCATCCTAAAATTTATTTAAAAATAGATCCTAAGATAGGGAAAATTGTTTGTCCATATTGCAGCAGAACTTTTCAACTAATAGTAAAATAAATTGTTATTTATATGACTATAAAAATTCTTTCAAACAGTACTATTAATAAAATATCAGCTGGTGAGGTAATTGAACGCCCGGCTTCAGTTGTAAAAGAATTAGTTGAAAATGCAATTGATGCTGGTGCTAATAAGATTGAAATAATATTAGAGTGTGCTGGTAAAAATTTAATAATTATCAAAGATAATGGAATAGGTATGAATAAAGCTGAATTAGAATTAGCTATTCAGCGTCATGCTACTTCAAAACTTGACGAGGATGATTTGTTAAATATTAATAGCTTTGGTTTTAGAGGTGAGGCCCTGCCTTCAATTGGTGCAATTAGTAAATTCACAATTACATCTAAAAAACAGAATGAGAAAATTGCTCATAGTTTGACCATTATAGGCGGCCAGGTGCAACCAACATTAGAAGCAACGAGAAATACAGGTGCCACAATAGAAGTGCGAGACTTGTTTTTTGCAACGCCAGCTAGATTAAAATTTTTAAGAGCGGATAGAACGGAATTAAACGCCTCAATTCAAATTATAAAAAGAATTGCTATTGCGCATCCAGATATAGAATTTGCCTTAATTCATAATGATAAACAATTAATTAAGGTCAAGCCGAAGCCCAATATCAATAAAGAGAATATACAAAATATTGAAAACAGAATATCTGAAATTATTAACCCTGAATTTATTACAAATTCAACAAAAGTTTCTTTAGTTCGAAGTGGAATAGAAATATATGGATACACTTCATTGCCAACACATAATAGAGCCTCCGCAGAAGATCAATTCTTATTTATTAATAACAGACCTGTGAAAGATAAATTATTAAATATTGCATTAAAAGTAGCATATCAAGATTATTTAGCGCGCGATCGTCATCCAATATCCGTATTATTTATTAAGGTGGATCCACAATTTGTTGACGTTAATGTGCATCCAGCAAAAACAGAAGTGCGTTTTCATGATCCAAATCTAATTAGAAATTTGGTAATTAGCTCGATTAAAGATGCATTAAATAATTCAAGCAATAGAGTATCTACTGATCCTTCCGTTGCTGCTATGAATTATATACAAGCTAATCAATCAAATATAAATACAAAACTTAGAGAACAGAATAATTCAAAACCACAATCGGCTTTTCAGATTCCTTTGACAAAGAATAATAATAATTTGGGTAATAATACTCAATCTAAATCATTTAGTAATTATGTTTTGCCTTCTACAGTAAAACATTCTGATGGTGAAATAGATAATAATTATTTAGCCTCATCTTCGGAATCTAAAGCCAATTATTCTGAATTAAGACCTGATTATGCGTTAATGAATGATGCAAAAATGAATGATGCAAAAGACGAAGGAGACAAGCCACATGCGATTATTGAAGAAGAGAGAGGTGTTAATACCGAACAGCTTAGTAAATTTCCTCTTGGAGCGGCCAAAGCCCAGCTACATAGCACATATATAATCTCGCAAACAAATGATAGTATAATAATTACCGATCAGCATGCGGCGCATGAACGTATTGGTTATGAAAAAATTAAACAGCAAATAGAAAAGAATGGATTAATAAAACAAAGATTATTGATTCCAGAAATCATAGAGTTACCAGACACAGAACGCGCTAATATTTTGAATGATAATAAATCTTCCTTATCTGAATTAGGTTTAACAATAGAAAAATTTGGTGATAAATCAATCATAGTTTCAGAAATGCCAAGCTTGGTAGGAGATGTGAATTGCTCCCAAATAATCTTGGATTTAGCGGATTATTTTATGGAGTTTGGAGAAAATATTGTTCTTACTGAATTAATAGAGCATATAACAGAAACATATGCGTGCCATTATGCAATCAGAGCCGGTAAAAAACTAAAAGCAGAAGAGATGAACGAGCTATTAAGGCAAATGGAAAACACTCCTTTTTCAGGACAATGTAATCATGGCAGGCAAACTTATATCGAGCTTAAGTTAAAAGATATAGAAAAATTATTTGGCCGTAAATGATGTTTAAGATTTTATAAATAATTTTTTAAAGGTTTTAAACTATGGTTAGATGGGTGTCGTTACCAGGGCTGATAGATTATAGCGCGGCTATAGAGATAATGGAACAGCAAGTTCAGAAAATAATAGCTGGATGCAGTGAAACTATATTTTTATTAGAGCATGAAGAAATTTATACTGCTGGTAGGAATTACGATAATAAAGAGTTAGTTGGCGGCAATAATATTCCGGTAATATACACTAATCGTGGTGGAAAATTTACCTATCACGGGCCGGGACAACGCATTATTTACCCTATATTGAATTTAAATAATAGAATTCCTGATATTAGATTATATATAAGAAATTTAGAAAAATGGATTATTAATAGCTTAAAACATTTTGGAATTAATGCTTATACTATTGAAAATATGGTCGGTATATGGGTTCTTCGTAATAATAATCATGCAAAAATAGCAGCTATTGGTGTTAGAATTAAAAAATGGGTGACATATCATGGCATTGCTATCAACATTAATACAAATCTTGAAAATTATTCGGGCATAATTCCTTGTGGAATCAATGATTTTCCGGTAACTTCATTTGAAGAGCTTGGAATAAGAGTATCGTTTGACGACTTTGATTCTATATTAAAAAAAGAATTTCATAAGATATTTAGATAAATATTCAGAAATACATTACGGTAAACCTTTCTTAGAATCCATAGTTCAGTTTATTTAAACACTCGAAAAGATTGTAAAAAATAATGAATTCGGTTTATCATATTCTGCATAAGCATCCGGCTATTTATCCAGAAGATATTCAAATAGAATATGAGTATCTAGCTCAAGAGTTAGTAAAATCTGGTCGTTTGCGTATAGATACTGATTATTATCGTAATTTTGTACATTATAATGATCCTGTAGATAAAATTAATTTTGTATTTAGTCATGCAGAACTTACAAATCCTGATCTTGTACGAAATTCTTATTCGATTATCAAGCAATTATATAAGACAAAGAATAAACGATTATCCAATGATAAGTTAAAATTAATTATAAATAATCTCAATAATAAGCTTAAGAAATTATTGATGGTAAGTGATGAACTCACAATAAGATTAGCTCGTATTTTCGTACAATCCGCGCATCCTATAGTTATTCATTGGTTGCTATATGACAGGGTGCAAGTGTTTATTACATATTCTAATAGTATTGGTGATGTTATGAATATCCAAAATTGGAAGCATTCTGGTAAAAATAGCGGTATGCAAAGCACCGATGGTCATAACGTATGTATTTACGTTTCATGTGGCGGAAATCCATTTACAGAAAATAATAAGAAATCACCTAAATATGGAGACGGATGGGCTGCTTTAGCTCGATTGCAAATTATTGCTGGTCAAGAGATAGGTCATTATGCAGATATAAAGCGAGATTATCAGGGAAATCAAATTACCAGACATTCTGCTAATTTTGCATGCACCCAAGCAACGCCTCATGTTAAAGAAGGTAGAAAGCGTGATATTAGCAGATGTAATAATTTACTGAATTTACTATTAAAAAACGGTATGAGCAATCTTATAGAGTTAGAAAGAAAGCTTAAATTCTATGATCAGCAAAAAATATCAGGTATTCAAATTTGGTGGCTAAAAATTTTAATTTATATATATAGAAATAAGTTATTTAGTTTTGCACATAAAAATAAATTATATTTTATCAAAAATTTTTACCAAGACAAATATACGGGCTTGATGATTGCGGCTATGATTGAGGATATGCAATCACATCTTGCGCCAATTGCTGATGTGTATAAACGTGATGACCCAGAAGCAGAAGAGGCTATAAGTTGCGTTGAGGCGTTAGCGCGTGTTCCTCAGCAAGTAATGAAATGGGGGCATTTAACAACTAGAGCCACCATGCGTGATTTATATAAAATATATTATAAAGAGGTAATTCCCTCATTAATCGATAATTATAACCATTTGGCTAATGTTAAATATCAACGTAATTATTCAGTGCGGAGGCAAAATATTATACAAAATGTTTTTCAAAAAATATTGCAATTTATTCCTTATTTAGGAAAGAAGAAATTTAAGTTTAATGAGGTGCGTGATGTTTAGACTTTAATGAAGCTATCCGTTATAGTAAATCAAGTTGAATTTGACGCATTTTTTAATTCATCTTTATGAAATTTATATCTCATCTTTTTTGCCTTTAATGGGTTAGCATTTAAGGTAAAAAAAGCTAAAATCTAAATTCCAAAATGTTTTAAAAAAAACACATAAACTTCAATTTGATTCACTATAATTTCTAAATTCATGTTCATAGGATAAAGTGATTTTGTAAAAACAACCCCATATAACAACACCATAGTGAGATTGTTATAATACTTAAGTATTGCCCTTGACAATTTGTAATATTTTTATAGAATGTTCTCACCCATTACGATGGGCTTGTAGCTCAGCTGGTTAGAGCGCACGCCTGATAAGCGTGAGGTCGGAAGTTCAAGTCTTCTCAAGCCCACCATTTCATAGTCTATATTAATTCAACCTAGCTAATTTTATAACAAACTTATTATAGCAAGGGCGCATTTCAAGTGTGTACAAATTTTAAATTCGTTGATTACGCTATAGATAAATTATATTATTTCATTGTATAATACATATATATTTAATTATAAATCATAAAATGACAAAAGAAATATTCGAAGTACCAAACGGTGAAAATAAAGTACTTATGCATTCATGCTGCGCCCCATGTTCGGGACCCCTTATTGAAAAAATGGTGGAGTCTGGTATTGATTTAACTATTTTTTTCTATAATCCTAATATCCATCCTAAAAAAGAATATGAGATACGAAAAAAAGAAAATATTCGTTATGCTGATAAATTGGGGATAGGGTTTGTTGATGCAGATTATGACGTGCAGAATTGGTTTGCGCGTGCTAAAGGTATGGAGAAGGAGCCAGAGCGTGGCATACGTTGTACTATGTGTTTTGATATGCGTTTTGAGCGTACGGCATTATATGCATATGAAAATAATTTTAAAATCATAACTAGCTCTTTGGGTATTTCTCGTTGGAAAAATATGGAGCAAATTAATGATAGCGGTAAGCGTTCTGCATCGCATTATCCTGGGATCACTTATTGGGAGTATAATTGGCGCAAAGAGGGTGGTAGTGCTCGTATGTATGATTTGGCAAAAGAAGAGAAATTTTATAAACAGGAATATTGCGGATGTATCTATTCTTTGCGTGATACGAATAATTGGCGCAAGAAAAATGATCGTGAAGAAATTAATATAGGTGAAGAATTTTATCAGGCTAAAATAAAAAGCTAATATAGTGAATAAATATATGGATGGTTGGATAAATATATATAAACCGCGTGGCATTAGCTCTGCAAAATCAGTTTCTATAGTAAAAAATGTTTTTAAGAAATATAAAGTTGGACATACCGGTACTTTGGATTTAGAAGCAGAAGGAGTATTGCCAATGGCTATTGGCGAGGCAACAAAGCTAGTAAATATTTTAGTTGATGCAAAAAAGCAATATGCTTTTACTATAAAATTTGGTGCAAAAACTGATAGTTCTGATAGCGCTGGGAAAATTATCGAAACAACAGATCATATACCAAGCAAAAAAGAATGTTATGAAATTTGTTCTAAGTTTTTAGGGGTAGTAGAACAGATACCGCCTGCATATTCGGCAATTAAGGTAAATGGTCAACGTTCTTATAAACTAGCAAGAGCTGGAAAACAGGTAGAATTAGCTAAACGTAAAATTAACATATATAGCCTGGAATGTACTGAATATAACGAGAAAGAACATACGGCAAGCTATATATGTGAATGCTCGAAAGGAACATATATACGCACTTTAGCAGAAGATATTTCTTTGTCCTTGCAAAGTTTGGGATTTGTGATAGAATTGCGACGCTTAAAAGTTGGAATGTTTGATGCAAAGAATGTTGTAGATATTTCTAGCTATAAAGAATTAGATTTTGCGGAAGCAACTGAGCTCCTGCAAGATAATTGCTTGAAGGTTGAAGATGTGCTAGACGACATCCCGGTACTTGAAGCGGACGATTTTTATGCTCAAAAAATTCGTTTTGGTCAAAAATGTAAGTTTGATATTGATCAAAATCATGATTTAGTTTGGGTAAGAAATAATGGCAGAATTGTTGCTATTGGTAGTTTGCGTCAAAGGATCTTTCAATCATCAAGGGTATTTAATTTATAAAAGGAGAAAACTGATGTCGATTACACAAGAACGTAAAACACAACTTATCGAAGAATTTGCTACTGGCGAAAAGGATACTGGTTCAGTTGAGGTGCAATGCGCTGTTTTAACTGAGAGAATTAAAAACTTAACCGATCATTTAAAAGAAAATCATAAAGATTTTTCTTCAAGAAGAGGTCTGTTGATGCTTGTTGGACGTAGGCGTAGATTAATGACATATCTAAAAAAACAAAGTCTGGATAGGTATGTAACTCTAGTAAAAAGACTCGGCTTAAGAAAATAAGCTATCGTTGGAAAAAGCAGCTATTTATAACTCGATTCTTTTTGCCTAATTGTTGTTATATATTAGGTTCTAGATTTAAGTTTTATCTATACAGTTTATTTGAATTTACTGTATAGTGAAATTTTGAAAACAATTTTAAGTGTTTATGTAGCTAGTAAATTTATAGTTTGTGCGTTTTGTAAAAAATCATTTTGAAATTTAGATTTTAGCTTTTTTGCCTTAAATGCTAACCCATAAAAAAGTAAAAAAACAAGATATAAATTGCACAAAAATAGGTAAAATATACCTTATTTTTATACATAGCTTCGGCTTATATTATATAAGCAATATTGATGAAATAACAAATAGGTAAATAATTGGATGTTTAATGAAATAATAAAAAAAGCTGACTGGAATGGTACAACATTAGAGCTTTCAACTGGTAAAATTGCAAGGCAGGCAGATGGTGCTGTCATGGTTAAAATGGGTGATTCTGTTGTGCAGTGCACTACGGTCAGTGCAAAAACTGCAAAAGAAGATGCTAATTTCTTCCCGCTAACTGTACATTATCAAGAAAAGGCTTATGCTGCAGGTAAAATACCTGGTGGATTTTTTAAGCGTGAAAATGGCAGAAGCGAGAAAGAGATTCTAGTTTCAAGGTTAATTGATCGTCCGATTAGACCTTTGTTTCATCCTGGTTTTTTCAATGAGACTCAAGTTATTTGTACAGTTCATTCTTTTGATGAAAAATATAATACTGATATTTTAAGCATTATTGGTGCTTCTGCTGCATTAGCAATTTCTGGCGTACCTTTTCAAGAATTAATTGCAGCAAGTAGAGTGGGGATGATTGATGGAAAATTTATTTTAAATCCATCAATTGAAGAAATGCAAGCAAGCAAATTAGACTTAGTTGTTGCTGGTACTAAGGATTCGGTAATGATGGTTGAATCAGAAGCAGATTTCTTAACTGAAGAAAAAATGCTAGAGGCTGTAAAGTTTGGTCATGATAGTTTCCAGCCAGTGATTCAGTTAATAGAAGAACTCAAGGTAGAAGCCGGAAAACCAGCATGGGAAACAACAGAGATTTTCCCAGAATCATTAAAAGATGAGATTAGCAATCTAACAAAAGAAGATATTCAAAAGGCGTTTGCATTAAAAGTAAAGAAAGATAGATATGATGCTATTGATTCAATTTTAACCGCAATGAAAAAACGTTTCACTGCTGATGAAAAATACACAGAATTACAAGTGGATTTTGCATTTTCACAAGTAAAATCTGAAGTTCTACGCGCAGATACTTTGGCTAAAAAAGTTAGAATTGATGGTAGAAGGCCAGATGAAGTAAGGCAAATTGAATGTGAAGTATCTTTGTTCCCTAAAACTCATGGTTCAGCTTTATTTACTAGAGGAGAGACGCAAGGAGTAGTTTCAACAACTCTTGGTACTGGACAAGATGAACAAATTATGGACGGTATCGAGGGTGAATATAAAGAGACATTCTTGTTAAATTATTTATTTCCTCCGTATTCTGTTGGTGAGGTTACGCCTCTGCGCGCACCAAGTAGGCGTGAAATAGGTCATGGAAAATTAGCATGGAGAGCATTAAAAAAAGCGATACCATCGAAAGATGTTTTTCCATATACAGTGCGTGTTGTATCAGAGATCTCAGAATCTAATGGCTCTTCATCTATGGCCACTGTATGCGGTGGCTCTATGTCTATGATGGATGCTGGTGTTCCTTTGAAAGCTCCTATATCTGGAATAGCTATGGGTTTAATTAAGGAGGCTGATGAATTTTTAGTATTATCAGATATTATCGCGGATGAAGATCATTTAGGCGATATGGATTTTAAAGTGGCTGGTAGTAGCGACGGAATAACTGCCTTACAAATGGATATTAAGGTTGCTGGTATTACTTTTGAGATAATGAGCAAAGCTTTAGAGCAAGCAAAATCTGGTCGTTTGCATATTTTAAGCAAGATGGCAATGGCTATTGAATCTAGTGGAAGTTTGAGTGCTAATGCGCCCATAATTACTTCTTTTGATATAAATAAAGATAAAATTCGTGAAATTATTGGTCCTGGTGGTAAAGTGATTAGAGATATTTGTGATACTACTAACACCAAGATTGATATAACTGATGATGGAATAGTTTCTGTATCTGGTATAGGGCAAGCATCTATTGATGCGGCTGTTGCTAGAATAAAAGAAATTGCTATAGATCCTAAAATTGGAGATGTCTTTGAAGGTATAGTTGTTAAAATTTTGGATGCAGGTGCTTTTGTAAATTACTCAGGAAGTCGTGATGGATTTGTGCATATTAGTGAAATTGCGAATGAAAGAATAAAATCTGTTGCTGATGTTTTGAAAGAAGGACAGAAAGTTAAAGTAAAATTGATAGGGTTTGAACGAGGAAAAGGTAAGCTTACTATTAAAAATGCTGATACAGATGTTGTAGCACAAATTGACAACTCTAAAAAAGATGGTTCTAGATCAACAAAAAAAGATATAGATACTAAAAACAAGTCTGAAAAGCGTGATGGTGCTAAGAAATGGAAAAGCAAAAAGTCAGATTCAGCAACGGAAGAAGTTAAAGAACGCAAATATTTTAACTAATAAAAACCAAACTGTGAATTTAAGTTTTTAACTAATTAATAGGGATTGTATGAAAAAATATTATTTATTTGTTATTTCTATAATTTTAAGTACAACTATAGCTTATAGTAATAGTAATTTAGGTGATAAAATTAGTAAGACCAGCTCTGAATATATAGAAAAACACTTTATGAATGGTGTATATATGTTTAGCATCCAAGATGATGTATTGCATCAAGGGGCAAATGGTTTTTTTTCAATAGAAAACAAAAAAGAATTAGAAATTTTGCAGCAAATGCCTATTGCGTCTGCAACTAAAACAATGACTGCAGCTGCTATTTTAAAGTTGCAAGATAGGGGGGTGATTAATGTCCAAGACTCGGTAGCAAAATATTTGAATGATCAATCGAATATTTGGCAAAATAATAAAGTTCCAGAATGGGCAAACCAGGTCACTCTTCATAATTTACTAACTCATAGAAGCGGCATTGCTGAATATTTTATGAATATGCAGTTAGATGTCAAGAAACCTCATGTCAAAATTAATCAAGATATAGCAAATTTTGCTGCTGGACAGGAATTAGCTTTTAAACCAGGTGAGAAACATCATTATTGTAATACCAATTTTGTATTACTTGGTCTAATTATAGAGCAGGTTAGTGGTAAAAAACTAGGTATGTTTTATGAGGAAGAGTTTTTTGCTCCCTTGGGGCTATCTAATACTAGATTAGCTACTTTGGACGAGGCTATACAGAATCAGTCTAATTTTGAGAATTTGGATTATCCAGCACGTTATTTTGTTACACCAACTGGCAGCAAGCCCCAATTTACTCCAGCAAAAACTCCATTTTTTATGATTCCATTTGCTGATGGTGGTGTGATTTCTACTACTGCAGATTTAATAAAATGGAATCAAGCTCTACATTCTGGCAAAGTGCTTTCTGAGGAGTCTTATAAATTAATGATTAAAAAACATTATAAAGCTAAGAAAAAATATGATTTAAATAGCTATATCGGATACGGTCTAATTATTTCTGAATTAGAAAATGGCGATGTGATGTATGGTCATCCTGGAAAAGCTATTGGTATTCGTAGTGAATCTGGTTGCATACCGAATAAAAATTTATGTTTTGCAGTTCTTAGTAATGTAATGGAATATGTTCCAAAAGAAATGCAAGGAAAAATAGATTTATCAAAAACTGAAAATAAACTGGGTATTCATCACTTTGTACAAAATATACTAAAATCAATTTCAAGGTAATATAAATTGTCTATGAAAATACTTGGCTTAGAATCTAGTTGCGATGATAGTTCTGCCTCAATAGTTGATTCTGGAGTAAGTTCTAAATCTTTACCAAGTATTTTATCTAATATTGTTATTGCGCAAGATAAAGAGCATAAATTATTCAAAGGGGTTGTTCCAGAAATAGCAGCTAGATCGCATTTATCTAATCTGGAAATAGCTTTGGACAGATGCATTTTAGATGCTAATATATCTTTGAGTAATATTGACGCGGTAGCTGCAACTTCTGGACCTGGTTTAATTGGTGGTGTAATTGTTGGATCCATGTATGGTAAAGCAATTTCTAGTGTCTTGAAAAAACCTTTTATAGCTATAAATCATTTAGAAGGTCATGCTTTGACGCCTCGCTTAACAAATAATGTAAAATTTCCTTATTTATTATTATTAGTTAGCGGTGGTCACTGTCAGTTTGTTGCGGTTCGTGCTCTTGGTGACTATAAAATACTTGGATCAACTTTAGATGATGCAGTAGGAGAGGCTTTTGATAAAGTTGCCAAAATGATGAATTTAGGGTTCCCAGGTGGTCCGATTATAGAAAAAATAGCTTTTACTGGTAACCCTGATAGATTTGAGTTTCCGCGTCCTTTGTATAATCAGCAAAATAGTGATATGTCATTTTCTGGTTTAAAAACAGCTGTTCGTTTAAAAATTATGAATTTAGGTGAATTAACTGATCAAGATAAAAGCGACATTGCTGCAAGCTTTCAGAAAGCTGTATGCGACGTGCTTGTGAAGAAAGCAAAGCATGCTATTACTCAATATGAAAAAATATGTAATGGTAAAAATATGGTAATTGCAGGTGGTGTAGCATCAAATAATTCGATTCGTTCTAATCTTGGATCTTTTGCTGAATCTTTAGGGTATAATTTTATTGCCCCGCCAGTAAATTTATGTACAGATAATGCTGCTATGATAGCTTTTGCTGGACTTGAGCGTTTAAAAGTAGGTATAATAGATGGTATGGATTTTAAGCCAAGAGCTCGTTGGAATTTAGAGGAAGTAGTTATTAACTAGGTTTAAATTAAAATATATGTCAGGGTTAGAGTTAAATAAAATCACAGCTTCAGTATTGCTTGCTAGTTTAATTGCAATGATGGTTGGATTTGTGTCTAATGCCTTATATAAACCAAAATTAGAAGCAGCAGAACGTGGTTATCAAATAGAAGTATCAGCACAAGATGAGATTGTTTTAGCTATGAAAGAAGAAAAAGAACCTATAGATATAGAGAAACTAATGATAGCAGCAAATATAGAAGCTGGGGCTAAGATTATAAAAAAATGTATTTCTTGTCATAGTTTTAATCAAAATGGATCGAATAAAGTAGGTCCAAATTTATGGAAAATTGTTAACGGACCAAAAGGTCAAAAGCCAGGGTTTAAATATTCGAAGGCAATGGCATCGTCTGGTGGGGTTTGGACTGAACAAGAATTATTTTATTTCTTAAAGAAGCCAAGTAAATATTTGCCTGGAACTAAAATGTCTTTTGCAGGTATTAGAAAGCCAAAAGATATAGTAAATGTAATTGCTTATTTAAAAGAACAAGCTGATTAAATAACCTGTAAAAGTCAAGATTAGATCTAAATGTCAGGTAATCTAAAGAGTCAGACCTGCTTTCATGGTACATGGTCTGATTAGATTTTTCAATAGCAATATACTTATATTTACTATATTTTTAAATCTGTGAACAGGCGCCCAGATTTTACTAAATCGACAAATAATGGATGTGGTTTCTGAGGTCTTGACTTAAATTCTGGATGAAACTGCACGCCAATAAACCAAGGATGATCCGCAATCTCTAATATTTCTGGTAATAGTCCATCATCAGAAAGACCAGAAAAAACTAAGCCATGTTGGGCAAATTTTTCTGCATAATTAATATTCGCCTCATATCTATGCCTATGACGTTCAAATATATAATTTTGATTACCATATATTTTATATGCCGCAGTCCCAGGTTGTAAAACACACTTATAGGAACCAATTCTCATAGTACCACCAAGATTATTTGCATCAATCTTATGATGTTTATGATCTGATTTTTGCCACCCTTCCATCAATCCAACTACAGGATTATCAACGTAACTACCATCTTTCATATGTTCGGCTGAAATTGCATTTTTTATTCCAAGAACATTCTTAGCAAATTCAATTAACATTAATTGCATTCCGTAACATATACCTAATATTGGTACTTTATTTACTCTTGCATATTTTATTGCAAGCATCTTACCTTCCGTGCCGCCAGTTCCAAAACCACCCGGAACTAATATTCCATTAACATCTGCTAGTTTATTATCAATAGAATCTGAATTTAGTGTACGCGAATCAACCCACTCCAAATTCACTCTAAGTCGATTTGCTAGTCCCGCATGCGAAAACGCCTCAACTATTGATTTATAAGCATCTCTGGACTCAACATATTTACCTACAATCGCAATCTTGACTTCCTCGCTACTATTAATGGAAATATCACATATATTTTTCCAATGTTCTAAATCAAGATCCAAAGTAGCATTAATATTATCAGGTATTTTCTTGTTAGCGGGTATCTTCTTGTGAGTAGATATTTTCTTGTTAGCAGGTAAATTAAACAGTTCGAGAATACGATTATCAAGACCATTCTGATGATAACTAACTGGAATTTCATAAATTGACTCCAAATCTAATGCGTTAATTATCGACTCTTTTGCCATATTGCAAAAAATAGAAATTTTATGTTTCTCATTCTCGGTAATATATCTTTTCGATCTACATAATAATATATCTGGTTGGATACCAAGAGAACAAAGTGCTTTTACAGAATGTTGAGTTGGTTTAGTTTTTATTTCTTGTGATGCTTCAACATAAGGTACTAAGGTTAAATGTACAAACAAAGACTGTTTTTTGCCAAAATTATAGCCTAATTGTTTTATTGCTTCAAGAAATGGAAGACCTTCAATATCACCCACAGTTCCACCAATTTCACAAATCACGAAATCAACATTATTTGTTTCATTCACTATAAATTCTTTAATTAAATCAGTAACGTGAGGTATAACCTGAACAGTAGACCCTAGATAATCACCCTTCCGCTCTTTAGTTAATAAAGTTTGATATATCTTGCCAGCGGTAATAATATCATTTTTATTAACATCAATATCGGCAAATCTTTCATAATGACCAATATCAAGATCAGCTTCTACTCCATCATCTGTTACAAACACTTCACCATGTTGGATCGGGCTCATTGTTCCTGCATCTACATTAAGATATGGATCTAATTTACGGATTTTAACTGAATACCCTCTCTCTTGCAATAAAGCTCCAATTGATGCGGATGCTAGGCCTTTACCTAAAGAAGAAATCACACCACCAGTAACAAAAATAAAACGGGTCATAATCTTTTGGGGAAATCTTGTTTATATAGTAAAATCGATAAAATATCAAGAAGTTATAGAATTTTCTCATTTTGAATTAGAGATTTGCATTTCAAGGTGATGCTGTATAGTTCAACGCATATTTACTATATTATTCGCCCACCATATTTTCTGGCACAACAAATTTGTCAAACTCCTCAGAAGATATAATCCCTAATTCCAGCGCTGCTTTTTTCAAACTAATATTGTCAGTAAAGGCTTTTTTGGCAATCTTAGCCGCGTTATCATAGCCAATATGTTGGTTCAATGCTGTTACTAACATCAAAGATTCATCACGCAAAGAATTAATCCGTTGAATATTTGGCTCAATGCCATCAATACAATTATCAACAAAACTTACAATAGCATCACTGAGCAAATCAACAGAATATATTATGTTTTGTATGATTAATGGCTTAAATACGTTTAATTCAAGGTGACCATTAGAACCTCCTATTGTCACCGCCACATGATTACCCATTACTTGCGCTGCAACCATTGTCATCGCCTCACATTGAGTAGGATTCACCTTACCTGGCATAATCGAAGAACCTGGTTCATTAGCTGGCAGATTTAATTCACCTAAACCACATCTTGGGCCAGAGCCAAGCAGGCGTATATCATTTGCTATTTTCATCATACTGACAGCAAGCGTATTTAACGTACCAGAAAACTCAACCAAAGCATCATTGGAAGCTAATGCCTCGAATTTATTAGGGGCAGTTTTAAATGGATATCTTGTAAAGCTTGCAACCTCTTCTGCAAATTTCTCGGCAAAAGTTGGTTTGCAATTAATCCCAGTCCCAACCGCAGTTCCGCCTTGCGCAAGAAAATATACATTTCCAAGAGAGTTCTTCACTCTCTCTAAGCTAGATTTTATCTGATATGCATATCCAGAAAACTCCTGACCTAGTGTAATAGGGGTTGCATCTTGTAAATGCGTTCTACCAATTTTTACAATTTTTTGCCAATTTTTTGATTTTTCATCTAAAGCTTTGTGGATTTTCTCTAAAGCCGGTATTAATTTCTCGTGCACCTGTATTACTGTTGCAATATGCATCGCTGTTGGAAAAACATCATTTGATGATTGCCCCATATTTACATGATCGTTCGGGTGCACCGGAGACTTACCACCTTTTTTGCCAGTTAGTTTTTCATTAGAAATACTAGCTAATACTTCGTTCATATTCATATTAGACTGAGTACCAGACCCTGTTTGCCATACTACCAAAGGGAAATTATCTTCAAACTCACCAGCAAGAACTCTATCGGCAGAATCAATAATAGAATTCGCAATTTTTTCATCAAGAGCATTTATAGATTTGTGAACTTTAGCTGCTGATCTTTTCAAGATTGCTAAAGCATCGATAATCTCCCTTGGCATTTTTTGTTTAGTAATTTTAAAATTATTGATTGAACGCTGAGTTTGCGCTCCCCAATAATATTTAGCTTCAACTTTAATTTCACCTATTGAATCTGTTTCAATTCTATATTCGGACATTATATTTTTTCCTATTACTTATTTGTATTATTTTCTACGTATTACCTTTTACGTATTATTTTTTTACGTGTTATTTCTTAAAATTTTATACTCTATTGCTCTTAAAGTTTTTGATATTAGTATTTTGTAGTCATTCTTGACGCATATTCTATTAACATAATATTCAAGACAATTTGTAACATTTATAATTTTGTTGCTATTATTATTACCTTTACCTTCTAATATTTCTAATGAATCATCTTTTAAAGAAAAACTATTTGATTTAGCGATGAATTTTAATGGTTGGTTATGGTCTTTATTTAAGTAAAATCGCATTTCTCCAGAATAGCTTATATGTTTAGCTATAATCATTGATAAACATATGATTAACTTCACAAAATAATCATTCACATAGATAAAATCTGAATCAAAATAAAATTGCTTATCTATTTTTTTGTTAGCAAAAAATGTATTTATCAATTCTTGAACTGAAGCTATACTTATATCATTCTCTGCATCTACAAGACCATAAGCTGTGCGAAACAACCTAATTTTATTAACCAGATTCACCAATTCCTCGGAAGCCAAAATCTTAGCTTTTTTTGCAACTTCCTTGTTACTATGATCAAGTAAATTAAAACAACTATCAATAGTACCAACTGTGCCCGCTAAATCATGACATAATTTAGCACTCATTAACTGAGATAATTCAAGTTCGTCTGGCATATTTTATTTATTTTTTTATTCTAACTTTGTTGGGCATGTAAGCAGTGCTATATATGAATAGCTCTATCAAAGGCCTGCAAAACAGATTCATGCATCATTTCAGATAAAGTAGGATGCGGAAAAATACTATTCATTAAATCTATTTCTGTTCCTTCCATTTGCTTTGCAATCACATATCCTTGTATTAATTCCGTTACATCTGAGCCAATCATATGAGCTCCTAATAACTCCCCAGTTTTTGAATCGAAAATTGTTTTCACCAAACCCTGACTATCATCTAATATTAAAGCTTTTGCATTAGCATAAAATGGGAACCTGCCAACTTTAATTTGATGACCAGCCGATTTTGCAGTTTCTTCCGTTAAACCAACACTTGCAATTTGTGGATTTGAATAAGTACAACCAGCTATATTAGACTTAATTAGCTGATGTGCTTTCTTACCGGCTATGGATTCTGCAGCTATAATAGCCTCATGACTGGCCTTATGCGCAAGCCAAGGCGCCCCAGCTACATCTCCTATTGCATAAATATCAGCATCATGAGTCTGCATTAATCCATTTGTTACAATATGTCCGCGGTCAAGCTTTACTTTTGTTTTTTCTAAGCCAATATTTTCTACATTACCAACTATACCAACCGCCATTAATAAGATTTCTGCCTCTATTTTTTGCTGGTCAGATTTTTGTTGGTTGTTTTTTTGCTGGCCATTCTTTTGTTGAACATTTGAATCTTTATGCTCAAAAATAACACTAACTTTATTTTTACTAGATATTTGCGATTTTAACTTAATGTTGGTTTTAAATTTTATCCCCTTTGATTCAAAAGATTTCTGTGCAATTTTTGATATTTCTTTATCTTCAACTGGTAAAATACGATCTGCAGCCTCCAGGACTGTCACATCCACACCAAGCGCATTATAAAAAGAAGCAAATTCAATGCCGATTGCACCTGAGCCAACTATAACCATTGACTTTGGTACGATTTCAGGAATAAGTGCCTCCTTATAAGTCCAAATATTTTTATTATTTGGCTCAAACCCATCAATAATACGAGCTCTAGCTCCGGTGGCTACTATAATTTTCTTAGCATTTAATGCAAGCTTACCATCTATTTTTATTTTTCCGCCAGATTCTAATTCAGCACTACCTTCAATGATTGCAACCTTATTCTTTTTCAACAATCCTTGTATGCCGCCCACCAATTTCTGAGAAATATCACGAGATTTTGCAACAATTTTTTTAATATCAAACTCTACTCCCTTGTACGAAATACCATATTCCTCTGAATGTTTGAATTTTTCATAAATTTCAGCTGATTTTAACAAAGATTTTGTAGGAATACACCCCCAGTTCAAACAAATTCCTCCTAAATGCTCCCTCTCAACAATCACAGTTTTCAAACCAAGCTGCGCAGACCTTATTGCCGCAACATAACCACCCGGACCACCGCCAATTACTACTACATCAAAATTCTTCATGAGTCTTTTTCTTTATATTTCTAAACACATATTATATTTTTAAACAAACATCAATATTGGTGACTCTATATATTGCTTAAATGCCGCAAGGAATTTAGCACCAATCGCTCCGTCAACTACTCTATGATCGCAAGATAAACTAACATCCATTATTGTACGAATCTCGATTTTATCATCTATAACCACAGCACGTTTGCTACTCATACCTACAGCCAAGATGCAAGCCTGTGGTGGATTAACTATCGCATTAAAACTTTTAACACCATACATACCAAGATTAGAGATGCTAAACCCACCACCCTGAAACTCTTCTGGCTTTAGGCTATTTTCCCTAGCTCGTTTAGCTAAATTTTTCACCTCAGAAGAAATATGCATTATTGATTTTTGATCAGCATTACGAATTACCGGTGTAATCAAACCGCCATCAATAGCAACAGCAACCGAAATATCAATATTATTATATAATCTTATTTCTTTCTCACTCCAACTTGCATTTGCCTCTGGTACATCATTCAGAGCTTTTGCTGTAGCCATAATGACAAAATCATTTATTGATATTTTTTGTCTTTTATCATCACCAAAACTAGAATTTAATTGCGCCCTAGTTTCCACTATTGCATCCATCATACATTCTATTGATAGATAAAAATGAGGTACGGTTGATTTTGACTCTAACAAACGTTTAGCAATAATTTTACGAATATTATTATTTGGTATAGCTTTATATTCTTCTGGATTCCTATCTAATATATATTGTGATGCTCGCTGGCTTTGTGAATTTGCATGATTGGTTTTCGAAATATTGTGAACAGCTGACAAAAGATCTGCTTTAATAATTCTACCGCGTGGCCCTGTTCCAGTTAGGTTTGATAATTCTACATTCTCTATTTTTGCAATACGTTTTGCAAGCGGCGATGCAAAAATACGATTATTAGTTTCTTGACCAAAGTTGTTAGCTGCTTGAGCGAAATTATTATTCATGTGCTGACTCTCTTCGCTTTCTTCCTGCTCTTCTTTATTTAATTTTATATCTGATTCTGTATTTGATTCTGTATTTGATTTTGTATCTTTAGAAGAACTAGATACTTCTGACCCAATCGATTCTTTAATGAAATTATCAACTAAGTTTGGATCCTCATCTTCCTCTAATAAAACCGCAATTAATGAATTTACAGGAACCTCTTCTGCCCCTTCTGGTACAACAATTTTAGCAAGAACCCCCTCATCAACAGACTCAACCTCCATTGTGGCTTTATCGGTCTCTATTTCTGCTATAACCTCTCCAGCAGCAACCATATCCCCTTCTTTTTTTGTCCATTTTGCAAGATTTCCATGCTCCATGGTTGGTGATAATGCTGGCATTAAAATTTTAATAGGCATAATTCAACTCTTAAATTATTTTTCTTAAATTTCTCTATAGCACGCATTTTTAGCAGCTGTAACTATGTCTTCTACTGTTGGTAATGACATTTTTTCTAAATTCTCAGCATAAGGTAGCGGCACATCTTTTCCCGATACGATTTCTACCGGAGCATCCAAATAGTCAAAAGCCTTTCTCATTATTATTGCGCTAATAGTTGCGCCTATACCAGAAAAAAACCACCCCTCCTCAACTGTAACCAAACGATTAGTTTTAGTTACAGATTCTATTATGGTTTTTTCATCAAGAGGTTTAATTGTGCGCAAATCTATTAATTCAGCACTAATTCCCTCTTTGGCTAATATCTCTACAGCCTCTAGAGCAATTCCTACTTGCAGGGAAAAAGCTGTTATAGTTACGTCGCTACCTTCTTTTAATATTTTAGCCTTACCAATCTCTATCGGTTCAACGATATCCGGAATCTCAAAAGATTGCCCGTATAATATTTCATTCTCCAAAAACACGACCGGGTTCCGATCTCTGATTGCGCTAATTAATAATCCTTTGCTATCTTCTGAACTATACGGCGCTATAACTTTTAATCCAGGAATATGCGCATAAGTTGCAGCAAAATTCTGACTATGTTGCGCAGCTACTCTAGCTGCAGCGCCATTAGGTCCACGAAATACTATTGGACAGCCTAATTGCCCACCAGACATATAATTAGTTTTTGCAGCAGAATTTACTATTTGATCGAATGCTTGCATTGCGAAATTAAACGTCATAAATTCAACAATAGGACGCAAACCAGCCAATGCTGCACCAATTGCTATTCCTGTGAATCCATGTTCTGTTATTGGAGTATCAAGAACCCTTTTATCCCCAAATTCTTCGAGCAATCCTTGTGTTACTTTATAGGCGCCTTGATATTCGGCAACTTCTTCGCCCATTATAAAAACTCTTTCATCTGCGCGCATTTCTTCTTGCATTGCACTAAGAAGCGCCTCTCTTACTGTTATCTTATTCATAACAAACCTTATTTATATATATCCGTGTAAAGCTCATCTTCACTTGGAAGCGGCTCTGATGTAGCATATTCAGCGATTTCTGCTATTTGAGCTTTAATTTTCTTCTCTATTTTCTTCACCTCTTCTTCCTTAGCATAAGAATTTTCTAATATTATATTCTTCACTAATGCAATTGGGTCTTTTTCTTTATATTCTTCTACTTCCTTTTTGCTACGATAATTAGCAGGATCCGACATTGAATGTCCACGATAACGATAAGTTTTAGCCTCAATGATAACCGGACCTTTACCAGAGCGGACATATTTGCTAGCCTGGGCAGCTATATTATATACAGAGTCAATATTCATACCATCAACTTGCACCCCTGGAATTCCAAATGATTCGCCTTTTTTGTACAAATCCGTCATTGCCGTGGAACGTTCGAGCGATGTTCCCATAGAATATTCATTATTCTCAATAACATAAACTACTGGTAATTTCCACAAAGCAGCAATATTAAAAGCCTCATATACTTGACCCTGATTAACTGCCCCATCCCCAAAAAAAGTGAAGCAAATATTTTTTGTACCATTATATTTTTCAGCAAATGCTAAACCAGTACCGATAGGAACCTGAGCTCCGACAATACCGTGTCCACCATAAAATTTACCTTCACTGTTAAACATGTGCATTGAGCCACCTTTTCCTTTGGAACAACCAGATGCTTTGCCAGTCAGCTCTGCCATCACATATTTTGGATCAATACCAGACATTATAATATGACCATGATCACGATAGCTTGTAATTGTACTATCATCTTTATGCTTTCCAGCCTGTATTCCAGCAATTACTGCCTCTTGACCTATATATAAATGACAAAAACCACCTATTAAGCCCATACCGTAAAATTGACCACATTTTTCTTCAAAACGCCTAATCAACAACATTTTTTCAAATGCATCTATATATTGCTGAGGTTTGAGCGTATATTTTTTCTCTTTAAACATAATTTTTGTTATCCTAGAAATCAAGTTAGGATATTATAACATATAATGTGATT
Source organism: Alphaproteobacteria bacterium (assembly GCA_020627625.1). Taxonomy (GTDB): domain Bacteria; phylum Pseudomonadota; class Alphaproteobacteria; order Rickettsiales; family Rickettsiaceae; genus Megaera_A. Next base: position 24,689 of record JAHDGL010000002.1, read on the forward strand.
ATTATCCAGATTCTTATTATTTATGCTCGATTTAATAACGTGAATTAAGGATAAGAAGATTTGCATTTCAAGGTGATGCTGCACAGAGTATATAGATAGGTAAGCACAGACGAATCGGCGCAAAATGTTAATATATGGCAAATATAAGTTGAACTATATAATTTGAAATGGGAATTGGTATTAGTTCTCTTTACTTCGAGTTGGGTTAATTCATACCTTACTTTTTTTCACTTTGAATGTGTTAGGCATGAACTATATCTATAAACGCGAGTTTAGGATAAGCAAAATTGCATATTTACGTATAGATTGACACTTTGTTAGCAGAAAATAACCCCAAAAATACTCAAATATCTACGGATATTCTCCGTTTTTTGAGAACATTTTGTACTAAAAATTGCCTAATCTATACAAAAATCTGCTAAATTTCTTATCCTTAATTCGCGTTATAAAGCCATATAGTAAATAAAATTAATTATTGAACTATATTTAATTTATCCTTATTAGTATTGCTTGCATTTTTGCTAGAAGAACTTTCTCGAGTTGTAGATTCAAAATCTTTCTCGATATCTTCGTAATCTTTTAGCATATAACCACGTCCCCAGACTGTTTCTATATAGTCAGTACCACCAGAAGCTTCGGCTAATTTTTTACGTAATTTACAAACAAATACGTCAATGATTTTAATCTCTGGCTCGTCTAAACTACTATATAAATGATTCAAGAACATTTCCTTTGTTAGTACTGTTCCTTTGCGCATAGCTAGTAGTTCTAAAATTGCGTATTCTTTATTTGTTAGATGTACTGGTTTTCCATCAACTTCTACAATCCTTGTATCCAAATTAATAGCAATTTTATCAAATCTTACTACTGATTCCGAATGCCCTTTTGAACGACGAACAATAGCTTGAATTCTAGCAATTAACTCACCTCTGCTAAATGGCTTAGTTAAATAATCATCAGCACCGAACCCTAAACCTTTAACTTTCTGATCAACCGAAGAAAGTCCAGAAAGAATTAATATCGGTGTTTTAACCTTTGCAGAACGTAAGCGTAACAATACTTCATATCCATCAATATCAGGTAACATTAAATCCAATAAGATTATATCATAATCGTAAATTTTACCGATTTCAATTCCATCAATCCCAACCTCCGCTGTATCGCAAATAATCCCTTCTGCAGCAAGAGCTAACTCAATAGATCTCGCGGTTGAAGAGTCATCTTCTATAAGTAGTACTCTCATTGTTATATCCTATCTCCTTAATAAAATTTTAATTTTCATCATAATCCCATTATATTTAATAAAAATCAAGGCTTTTTTACATATTTATTAATATAATAAGATTTACACCCCTAGATTGCACTTTTGTTTCGTAAATTTAACATTTTATAAATCATAATATAAAAAGTATAAATTTATGATATTAATTGCAAAATCATTTTGTTTAATTCATTTTCTTTTGTGCTTTGTTTTGATCTGTCATTTTTTTATTATATAACGCACCAAAATCCACAGGATCAATCATCAAGGGTTGGAAACCCCCATCCTGCGTTGCATCAGCTATAATTTTCCTTGCATATGGAAAAATTATAGCAGGGCAATGTACTGCTAATAGCATTTGTAATTGATCTTCTGGAATGTTTATTAGATTGAAAACTCCAGCATATTTCAGATCCACTATAAATAAAGTTTGTTTTTCAATTTCTGCTTTAGCACTAATAGAAATTTCAACTTCATAATAAGTTTCTTCTGGCATTTTTTGTACATTCAAATCTAAAGATAAATCGATTTGAGGAGTCCCTTGACCTGAATTTGGTCTTGATGGTGCATTTGGATTCTCAAAAGAAAAATCTTTAATATATTGCGCGTTTACAGAGATATGTGGATTTCTTTGCTCTTCTTTTTTCATTTTAATTTATACCTATTAGTTTAATTGTTTATCAGAAATTATTTATAATCTTATCTACGTTCGTGGTAATGTGACTCCAGTTTGTTTCATGTATTTACCGTCTCTATCTGCATAAGAGATGGAACATGATTGATCTCCTTTAAAAAATAGGAATTGACACGCCCCTTCACCCGCATAAATCTTGGCTGGTAAAGGTGTAGTATTTGAAAATTCTAAAGTTACATGACCTTCCCAACCAGGTTCAAGAGGAGTTACATTTACAATAATCCCACATCTTGCATAAGTAGATTTACCAACGCAAATAACCAAAATATCTTTTGGAATTTTAAAATATTCAACAGTTCTTGCCAGAGCAAAGCTATTTGGTGGAATTATACAAACATCAGTCTCTCTATGCACTAAGCTTTCTTCGTTGAAATTTTTAGGGTCAACAATGGCTGTATTAATGTTAGTGAATATTTTAAATTCATTTGATACTCTTGCATCATATCCATACGAGGAAACTCCATAAGAAATTATTTTACTCGAATCTGTTTGTTTAATCTGTTTATCAACGTAAGGAAAAATCATCTTGTTTGTTAATGATTTATCTCTTATCCATTTGTCTGACATTATAGTCATAATTGCAATTATAACCTGAAGTTAATTATTTATTTTAAAAATAACAAAATCATTACCAGACATCGTGAATTTAATCAAAAATCTAAATAATGTTTATTTGCTATGTTAAAGCCATAAGCTATTGTACAGAAAATATAAGTGTACATCATTGTTTTAGCTACTTCAAATATTATTTTTAATAGAAAATAAATATTATAATAAGAAGATTGTGTTGCAAATAACACATTTTTATTATTGCAAGCAAATAAATGGATTAAAGTTGCTGTTAAACCTTGACTCACATGGACCAAACTCTTAGAATGCATCTTAGATTTTTAATGTTTAAATAAATAGCATAAATAGCATAAATAGCATAAATAGCAAAAAAATGCTTATTCGATTAGAGCTTTATACAAAAATACTGGCACGTATTAACCTGTGACATATTTAACATTTTTTGTAAAAATTTTGCAACAAATTAGCGCTTAGGTTACAATTTATAATTGTATTACTACTTAAAAGATGTTCTACTATTAAATCTGTGGATAGATTTATTTACAAGTAGTTGATCTATATGAAGCATATAAATTTATTAATATAATAATATATTCAAGAGTAAACTGAAATGAAAAACTTTACAAAAGCATTACTTATTACCGCTAGCACGCTAGCAATAACAAGCTCCTCCATCGCATCAAGCGAGAATGTAGTTAAAATACCCAAGGTGGATGAAAGTGTAAAAATTAATTTTTCTGCTTATATCGACTTTCAAGCTGGATTTAGAAACCAGGCTCACTTGACCGATGATGAAAAAAAAGTCTCTAAAAATAGAGGGAGCTTTGCATTTAATAGCACTGCGGCTGTAAAAGTTGATCTGTCCAACACGGTAGACGGAGTAACATATGGTGGCAAAATAATACTGGTTCCAACAGCAAAAAGAAAAGGCGGTGGTAGCTATAACGGTTCTCACTTATATGTCCAAAGTGAATATGGTAGGTTTGAGGCTGGTTCTCCATTTTCTGCATCTTCAACTATGATGATTAGCGGTATGGGTATTTCTGCTGGTTCTGCAAGTAATTGGGCTAGATATGCAGATTTTACTAGTAGTTATATGAGGCAAGGTGCAGAATTTGACCCTTCATTTACAACTAGTGCTGATTTTTTCCTAGACTCAAAATTAGTAACAAAACTTAACGACAGAAAATATAGTAGTGAGCCAGCTCGTTCAATAGCTTTCTATACTCCTAAGTACAATATTAATGATTCAACAAAGATTCAAATAGGTATATCTTATACCCCTGATTCTAGCAATACTGGTGCAGATAGTCATAATAAAAACTCCAGTGGAGTTCAGAAGAAAGTGATTAAGAAATATTATGACAGTAATGCTAATGATAAAGAAATGATTTACAAAACTTTTGGTGAAGCTGAATATTTCGAGTTTGATAGAAATGTAAAAGATGCTATATCGACTGGTATATGCTTAGAAAAAAACTTTTCAGATGGTGTTGACTTAAAACTAGCATTATCTGGAGAATTTGGAAAAGCAGCGAAGCAAGCTAAACATGTAGTACTAGATTCTAATAACAATGTTGTAAAAACCACTGAACATAAATTAAGCAATTTAAAAACTTATAATATTGGCGCGGTTTTAAATGTTGGTAATTTTGCCTATTCAGCAGCTTATGGGTCATTAGGTGAAAGTTTAACGACTTCAGCCTTTAATAAAACTGGACGTGAAACCGATTATTATACGGCTACAGTAGCTTACAACCAAGGACCATTTGCAACTTCTTTATCTTACCGTAAGATAGATCAATTCACAAATATTACGGAAGCTATATCTATTGGTACAGACTATCAGCTAGCACCAGGATTTAAACCTTATGCTTCGATTTCTGCTTTTTCAATAGAAGGTAGGCCTGAATATTTTACTGGCAGCAAACCAGAAAAAAGAAAAACTCGTGGTACTGTTGCTTTAATTGGTGCTAAATTAAGCCTATAATATATAAGAGTTTATAAGCATAATAGATACGCGGTAGAATCTTGTATTCAATAAGTTAGGGATGAGTGTTTTGGTGTTATCAAAATCAATACATGTTTGATTTTATATATTCTTTATTCTATATAAGAAAAACACCATTCCTAATTTTAAAAATTTACTCTCTACAATTTACCTAAACAAAATTTAGAACCAGTCACGTAATTCACGTTTATAGTAATTTGAGTTGAATTAGCATAGTTGAAAGAACTGGGAGATTGCGTTATATAATTGTGTAAAGCCAGAAATTTTGTCTTTAGTCCATTGCTTCATATTAGCCTAGAATTTCTCTATAGGATTCAAATCTGAGAACGTGCGCAAATCTGGGAAGAACTAGTTTACTATATAGCAAGAGCTAAGTTTTATTACAAACTCTTTTTATCTATATTCCGGGTTAATGCTAAGTTGTAATTCTTTGATACCATTTCCATTTTTACTACTAGTGCTAATTATGCTACAAACATACCCTAATGCATCTAAATAATTTTCTAGTTCTAATAAATATTTATCATTAACATTAACTTTGTCTGTTTTTGTTAAAACTATTTGAAATTTTTTATTGCAAGATTGTAATAATTCCATAACCTCAATATCATTATCTTTGATTCCTCTGCGAGCATCAATTAATAGATTGACTAATTCTAATTTATCTTCATGATGTAAGTAATAGCTGATTAGATTCTGCCAATGAATTCTTTGTGATTTTGATACTTTAGCAAAACCATAACCTGGAAGGTCTGTTATAATAATTTTGTTAGCTACAGAAAAAAAATTAATTTGCTGAGTGCGTCCTGGAGTGTGTGATACTCTGGCTAAAGATTTTTGTTTGCAAAGAGTGTTAATTAGGCTAGATTTACCAACATTCGATTTACCCCAGAATGCTATTTGTGGTAGCATTGATTTAGGGAAATTATTTGTTTGCGTAACACCAGCTATGAATTTTATTTCCTGTCGGAAAATTTTATTACTAAATTTAGTCATTACTCGTATTTAAACTCATATTAGTAGATTTGTGTTGGAATATTTTTTATAAAATACAAAAAAGTTCTAGTGTCAAGTTACAACTATCTAGCTTTTTTGTGTATTATACCAATTCCTATTTCAAATTATATATTAGCATTTTGCGCCGATTCCTTTGCGCTCATTTATCTATATACGCTGCGCAGCTTCACCTTGAAATGCAAACCTTTTAATTCAAAATGAGAAATAGTATTACTTATCCAATTTATTAATATAAGATTGTTGTACAATTGAAAGTACATTATTCCAAGACCAGTATATTAACAACCCAGCGGGGAAACTACTGAACATAAATAAGAACATTAAAGGCATAAATTTCATAACTTGCGCCTGCACTGGATCCGCAGGGGGTGGGCTCATTCTTTGTTGCAGAAACATACTAGCTGCCATAATTAATGGCCATACGCCAATCATTAAGAAGCTTGGTGGTGTGAATGGCAATACCCCAAATAGATTAAAAATAGTTGTTGGATCTGGTGCTGAAAGGTCTTGTATCCAGCCAAAAAATGGCGCATGGCGCATTTCAATAGTTACATAAAGTACTTTATATATCGAGAAAAATACAGGAATTTGTATTAATAATGGCAGACATCCAGTTACTGGATTAACTTGTTCTTGCTTATACAGATTCATCACTTCTTGGTTTAATCGGGATTTATCATCTGCATATAGTTCTTTTAAACGTTCCATTTTAGGCTGCAATTTCTTCATTTTTTTCATGGAGCGATAAGATTTATTAGCCAGTGTAAACATAAACATCTTAATAAGTATAGTTACAATCATAATGCTTATGCCAAAATTACCGACATATTTATAGAAAAAATTCATCGCATTAAAAATTGGCTTAGTTAAAATATAAAACCAACCAAAATCTATTGCTCGATCAAATAATTTGATATCATATTTACTTGCATAATTATCCAATAAATTGACTTTTTTAGGGCCAGCGAATAAATAATGTGTTAATTCAAAACTACCACCTGGTTCAATTAATTTGGTATTAGATATAAAGTCAGCTTGGTATTTTTCTTTAGCAGATTTTGTTGCATAATTATAATTTGCAGTATAATTTTCATTTTGATCTGGAGCAAATGCAGCTAACCAATATTTATCGGTAATACCAATCCAGTTTACAATACCATATTTAAAATTCTCTTTCTTTTGACTTTTGATAGCGTCATAAGAATATTCTTGTAATTGATCATTAATAGCGCCTATCATACCTTGATGTAGTATGTTCATCATACGCTCTGAATTTTTTTCATAATTACGATTAATTAATCCGTAATATTGAGTAGATATTGGTCTTGTAGAATTATTCTCTGTTGATTGTTTTATGGTAAATAGATAATTCTTATCCAAAGATATTGCAACTTTAAACTTTACATTCTCGGGACTTGTCCAATACAAATTCACCGTAGATTCTGGAATCAAAGTATCTTTATCAGCTTCCCATTGAGTAAAAGCATTTGGGTAGGTTATATTACGATCTTGTCCCCACCAACCAATCTCTGCAAAATAAGATTTTTCAGAATTTGATGGAGAAAATAATTCTACTGATGCGCTGTCTTTGTCAATATTTTGACGATATTTGTTTAAAATTAAATCATCAAAACGTAAGCCTTTTAAAGAGATGGAACCAGATAATAACTCTGAACTTATTGCTATCCTCTTATTTTCTAGAATAGCTTCATCTCGCTTAATAATTAGAGTATTAGCAGCCTGCTGTTTTTTAATAATTTGCATTTGCTGTTTATAAGCTTTTGTATTTGCTGCTAATTTTTCTATTCTAGGTTTTTCAAAAAAATGTTGCCAACCAAAAACTATTGCTATTGATAAGATAATTGCCGCAACTAAATTTAAAAAATTATAATTCATGATTTAATGATTTTTATGTAAGTATGTCAAAACGAGATTTTTATAGGATTTTATCAAAATAATCAAGAAATTTAAATTATCTATGTTTAAATTTGGCATTATTGATTTATATTAATAACATATTGTTTGGGTAATCAAACTTGTTTTTCTGATCATTTTTACCTATAATCCAACATTTAAAATTTTGCAAAAATTTGATAATATATATTTTATGTCTAAAAACAAGAAAACAATAGTTGTTGCTATGTCGGGCGGGGTTGATAGCTCTGTTGTGGCTGCAATGATGCATAATTCTGGTCACAACGTAATTGGCATTACTCTGCAATTATTTGATTATGGTATGGCGTTGCAGAAGAAAGGTGCATGCTGTGCCGGTCAAGATATATATGACGCTAAAATGGTTGCTGATAAATTTGGGTTTCCACATTATATTCTAAATTATGAAAACAAGTTCCGTCAGGAGGTTATCGATGATTTCGCAGATAGCTATATCCGCGGAGAGACTCCTTTGCCTTGTGTGCGTTGTAATCAGTCAGTTAAATTCAAAGATTTATTAAAAGCCGCTAAGGATTTAAACGCAGATGCGCTTGCAACAGGTCATTATGTACAAAAAATAATGAATAATAATATTGCTGAAATGCATAAAGGAGTTAGCGATGAAAAAGATCAAAGTTATTTTTTATTTTCCACTACACAAGAACAGCTAGATTATTTAATGTTTCCCTTAGGCAATCAAACTAAAGAAAAAACTAGAGAATTAGCGCATAAATTTGGCCTAGAAATAGCAAATAAACCTGATAGTCAGGATATATGTTTTGTACCAAATGGTAATTATAGAGATGTGATAAAAAAAATACGCCCTAATGCAAATAATCCAGGTAAGTTTATGCATGTAGATGGGTTTGAACTTGGAGAGCATAAAGGAATAGTCAACTACACTATTGGTCAAAGAAAAGGTTTAGGAGTAGCTTTTGGCCAGCCAGTTTATGTAATAAAGATTGACGCAGAAAATAATATAGTTTATCTTGGTCCAGAGTCTGCTTTAGTAAAAACGCAATTTTTACTAAAAGAAGTTAACTGGTTGGCAGCAGACCAATACCCCAATGGGCTAGAAGTAATAGCAAAAATTCGTTCTACCACTCCAGGAGTTAAGGCCAAACTCCAAGTCGAAACTAATCAACAAATACGCGTCACGTTGTTAGAGAAAGAAAAAGCTATTAGTCCTGGTCAGGCTTGTGTTTTTTATGCTGGCCCCAGAGTTTTAGGAGGAGGGTGGATAACCAGAATTATAAAATAAAATAAGTATATATTATGATAAATTTTCTCAAGAAAAAAAGTTTCGAATCTATAAAAGAAACATACAAAACTAGTGGTTTAGATAAAAATCTAACAGCAATTGATTTAATTTTACTTGGACTTGGTGCGATTGTTGGTACCGGAGTTTTTGCATTGACAGGCTTAGTAGCTGCAAAATACGCTGGCCCTGCTGTGACCGTTTCATATGCTATCGCAGGTTTTGTCTGTGTTTTTGTAGCATTGGCATACACAGAACTTGCGACAATGTTACCAACCTCAGGTAGTGTGTATACCTATTCCTATGTTGCATTTGGTGAAGTTTTTGCCTGGCTTGTAGGTAGCTTGATAATTGTTGAATTAGGCTTTGCAATAGGCGCAGTAGCCGGCAGTTGGTCTGCTTATGTTCAGGGAATTTTAGTATCAGCTGGCTATGCTTTGCCTGAGTATTTAGTAAAAGCGCCTTCAGAGGGTGGTGTTATAAATTTACCAGCATTTTTGATTGTATCCTTGGTCGGTATAATGCTTTACCGTGGAACAAAAGAAAGTAAAAAATTAAATACTTTATTAGTTCTTATAAAAATGGCAGCTATATTTATTTTTATTTTCTTCGCAGCGCCACATTTTGATGCTACTAATTGGGAAAATTTTATGCCTTATGGTTTTGATGAAGTGCTGCACGGTGCATCTATTTTGTTTTTCGCTTATACTGGGTTTGGTACTTTAGCAAGTACTGCTGAGGAGTGTAAAAATCCAAAAAGAGATTTAACGATAGGGATTATTGGATCTTTAATACTTGCAACATCTGTGTATATGTTGGTCGCAACTATGTTAACGGGTATTGTTCCATTTGAAGATTTAAATAACGCCCAACCTTTGGCGTATGGTTTAAAATTAATAGGTAGCGATATAGGTTCTGCACTTGTTGCAACTGGGGCAGTAGCTGGTATGACTACGGTAATTATGATTAATTCTTATGGTATATCTAGAATTTTCTACGTTATTGCTCGTGATGGTTTATTGCCAAAGCAGCTAGCAAAAATACACCATAAATATGATAGCCCATACTGGACCTTAGCAATATTTACTATCATTACTGGTTTAATGTCCGCTTTTATTCCTTATAGTTTATTGGCCGAATTATCAAGTATGGGCGCTTTAACAGATTATATAGTAGTTGCGATTGTTGTAATGATATTTAGATTTAAATATCCAAATACTGAGCGTCCATTTAAATGCCCTGCAATATTCATAGTTGGACCAATAGCATTATTTGCTTCTTTATATTTATTATTCAAGCAAATAATTGATGTAAATGGAGAATTCCTAGAAACTGGTAGAATTTTTGTATACTGGTTTATTATTGCGTTCGTTTTATATGTAATGAAGGCTTCTTTCTTCCAGAATAAAACAGAAACAAAATAATAGTTTGATTTTTTTTCTGTATAGTGAGCGTGCGTTGAATTATGTACGTTCACTATAAATCTTTTATAACGCGAATTTAGGATAAGAAATTTAGCAGATTTTTGTATAGATTAGGCAATTTTTAGTACAAAATGTTCTCAAAAAACGGAGAATATCCGTAGATATTTGAGTATTTTTGGGGTTATTTTTTGCTAACAAAGTGTCAATCTATACGTAAATATGCAATTTTGCTTATCCTAAACTCGCGTTTATAAGTAATACCAATTCCCATTTCAAATTATATATTAGCATTTTGCGCCGATTAGTCTGTGCTCACCTATCTATATATGCTGCGGAATAAATCAAGGATGAAGTGCAACACCTTATTTTTTTTGCATTTGTTATAGCACATTAGGTGTTGCACTTCATCCTTGATTTATTATAAAGCTATATCTTTTTTTTAAAGAAAATTCTCTAATGTCATGGTGATTTACAATACCAAAGAGAAGACATGTACTTGAGGTGGTTGTCTTGATTTATTCAACCACTTACTACTCTGTAACTGTTTTTCTAAACATAGATCCCATTGTAAATGCATCTACCCCTACTTTTTCAAAATTCTTGTACCAGGCATCAGAGCTTTTTGTTATTTTAATTAATCCAGGTAGCTGACCTTTAGAAGCTAAAATTACCCTGCTGATATCAGTAGATAAATTATAATATTCTTCAAAATGTTTAATAAATAATGCAGATTCTTTTTCTTTTATTTTGCTAGCAGCAAAAGTATTTATTAATACTATCCCATCTGGTTTTAATATTTTTTTGATATTCTGCATAAATTCATCAGTTAAAAAAGACGGAGGAATATAGTCTGGAGTAAATGCATCAAGAAATACTATATCATAAATATTGGCTTCTGATTGCTTAACAAAATTAAATCCATCATCAATAAAAATATGGTTTTTGTCATCAGATTGAAAATTAAAATATTTTTTAACAAGCTTAGGTATATCCGAATTAATCTCAACAATATCAAGCTGAGCATCTGGAACTAATATATTTAAAGCCTTAGGCACAGTTGCACCACCAAGACCAATCATTAACATTTTATCGGGATTATCCTTAACAAATAAAGCACTTAGGAAAATTTGTGCATAATGAAATACGCTTATTTGAGGACGTTCTGGTAACATACAACTTTGATTGACATCAGATGGAGGTTTCAAAAAAGACATACATCTGATTTTTTCTTCGTCCAAATCTTGTTCATATACCCAAACAGGGCCAAACTTATTTTTAGTATGTGATAATATAGTTACCTTATCTTTAGATTGATCGAATAAATATGGTTGAGAAAATAATTTTAATAAAATTATTCCTATTATTACTATGCTTATTGGAAGTGCGAATAATAATTTTTTTTTCATAGTGTATCACCTGTTTCTTGTCATATTCTTAAATTATACTATTTGATAATAATTTATTGAATTAGTCTAATATAGTAAATGAAATTAAGGTTTACACATTTTTTTAATTTATTCTTTATGTAATTTATACCTCATATTTTTCTTTTTCAATAGATTGGCATTTTAGGGAAAAAGCTCAAACCTAAATTCCAAAATGTTTTTACAAAATCGTATAAATCTCAACTTAAGTTTAATATACGATCCTCAATTTCGCTACGGAAATGTCTGATTAGCCCCTGAATTGGCCATGCAGCGGCATCACCAAGCGCGCAAATAGTGTGACCCTCTACTTGCTTTGTAATATCTAATAACTCATCAATCTCATTTATTTGTGCATTGCCATTAACTAAACGCATCATTGTCCGCCACATCCAACCTGTGCCTTCTCTGCACGGTGTACATTGCCCACAAGATTCATGCATATAAAATTTACTTAAACGCGCAATTGCATAAATTATATCTGTGGACTGATCCATAACAATCACACCTCCAGTACCAAGCCCTGAGCCAACATTGCGCAATGCATCAAAATCCATAGTAACAGTTTCGCATACATCTTTTGGAATCATCGGCACAGAAGACCCTCCAGGTATAATCGCTTTTAAATTATCCCAACCGCCGCGAACTCCTCCGGCATGTTTCTCTATTAATTCCTTGAGCGGTATTCCCATTTCCTCTTCAACATTACAGGGTTTGTTTACGTGACCAGAGATGCAAAATAATTTACTACCAGTATTATTTTCCCGGCCAAGACTAGCAAACCAGTCAGAGCCACGTCTTAAGATTGTTGGTACAACTGCAATTGATTCAACATTGTTAATTGTAGTTGGACAACCATATAAGCCAGCACCAGCAGGGAAGGGTGGTTTTAAACGTGGAAATCCTTTTTTCCCTTCTAGACTTTCAAGCAATGCCGTTTCCTCGCCGCAAATATAAGCGCCAGCACCTCTATGCAAATAAATGTTTATATCATAACCAGATCCACATGCATTTTTACCTATTAATTTCGCAGCATAAGCCTCATCTATAGCTTCTTGTAAAATTACGGCTTCATTGTAAAATTCACCACGAATATATATGTAGCAACTATGTGCGCCTATTCCTACGCTTGCCAAAACACAGCCTTCTATTAATTTATGCGGGTGATATCGTAAAATATCTCTATCTTTACAAGTTCCTGGTTCGGATTCATCAGCATTAACAACTAAATAGGATGGTTTAGGGTGATCTTTTGGCATGAATGACCATTTCATACCAGTAGAAAACCCAGCGCCACCACGTCCTCTAAGACCAGAATTTTTTATCTGGCCAACTATCCAATCTCTGCCTTTTAAAATAAAATTTTTAGTACCTTCCCAATCTCCTAAATCTTTTGAATTTTTTAAATCTGTTGGATGTTCACCATCCAAATTTGTAAAAATTTTATCCTTATCTTTAATCATGTTTTTATTTGCTTGTATAATTCAAGAACATTATTATTTAATCTTAATTATTGAATTCATTATTATTTTTTCTTAAATCTTCAATGATTTCTTGTATTTTTTGATCATCAAGATTCTCGTAATAATTATCATTAATTTGTATCATCGGGGCATTAACGCAGGCTCCTAAACATTCTACTTCTGAGATAGTAAACAAGTCATCTTTTGAAGTCTCTCCGCATTTGGTTTTTGTATATTTTTCACAAGAACTCATAATATCTTTTGCACCGCGAAGCCAGCAGGGTGTTGTTCCACAAACTTGTATATGATATTTACCAACAGGTTTAGTATTATACATACTATAAAATGTTGCAACTTCATAAATTCGTATAAATGGTTCAGAAATATAATTCGCCACATATTCTATAGCTGAAACAGAGAGCCATCCCTGATTCTGTCTTTGTGCTAGATCGAGTAAAGGCAGAGCTGCGCTTTTCTGACGATTCTCTGGGTATTTAGCAATTATCTCTTGAGCTTTTTGTAGATTTTCTTGATTGAAAGCAAACTTCTGTTGAGTTTCTTTTTTGTGGTTTGTCATCTGTTGGCTTGTCATCTGTCAATTTCTCCAAATACTATATCAAGACTAGAAATCACCGCTACTACATCCGCCATCAAATGACCTTTAGTCATGAATTCTAATCCCTGTAAATGTGCAAATCCTGGTGCTTTTATACGGCACCTATAAGGTTTATTAGTCCCATCTGAATATAAATAAACGCCAAATTCACCTTTTGGTGCCTCTACCATAGCGTAAGTCTCGCCTTTCGGCACATTATACCCTTCAGTGTATAATTTAAAATGATTAATCATTGCTTCCATTGATTCTTTCATTTTGCTACGTTTTGGTGGTGTTAATTTTACATCAAGTGAGCGCACTTCTCCTTCTGGTATATTATTGATACATTGATCAATGATGCTAATTGATTGATACATTTCTTCAATTCGTACTAAATAACGATCATAACAATCTCCATTTTTACCAATTGGTACATCAAAATTTAACCGATCATATATTTCATAAGGATTACTTTTTCTCAAATCCCATTCTATACCAGAACCTCTTAGCATTGGACCAGAAAAACCCCAATCCATCGCCTGTTTCTGGCTTACAACACCAATTCCAACTAGCCTTTGTTTCCAAACGCGATTATTATTTAGTAATGTTTCAACATCGGCTAGTTGCTTTACAAATTCTTTGTTAAATGTTGCTATATCTTCAAGTAAACCCTTTGGTAAATCAGCCGCAACTCCGCCTGGGCGAAAATAATTAGAATGCATACGAGAACCCGAGACGCGCTCATAAAATTCCATAATTTTTTCACGCTCCTCGAAAAGCCATAATAAAGGTGTAGTAGCACCAAGATCAACGGCTTGCGTTCCTATATTTAATGCATGATTCAAAATTCTTGTTAATTCAGAAAATAATACTCTGATATATTGCGCTCTGATTGGAACTTCACATTTTAATAATTTTTCTACGGATAATGCAAAAGCATGTTCCTGGCACATAGGCGAGACATAATCAAGGCGATCAAAATAGGGTATAGCTTGCGTATATGTTTTATGTTCTATTAATTTTTCTGTGCCTCTATGTAGCAAACCAATATGTGGATCAGCCTTATTGATTACTTCTCCATCCATTTCTAGGATTAGACGTAATACTCCGTGCGCAGCAGGATGTTGAGGGCCAAAATTAATAGTTGTAGTTTTTCTAGCAGATTTAATAATATTTTCTTCAGTTTTTTTTGTATTAATAATTGTTTCGTTAAGCTTTGCATTTGTCATAATTATTTCCCTGCTTTTTCATCACCAGGTAATTTATATTCTCCTGGACCTTGCCATGGAGATGTAAAATCAAAATTTCTAAATTCTTGTTCCAAAGAAACAGGTTCATATATTACTTTTTCTAAATTTTTATCATACTTTACTTGTAGATGACCTGTTAGAGGAAAATCTTTGCGTAATGGGTGCCCTACAAAACCATAATCAGTTAAAATCCTGCGCATATCTGGAGAATCTTGAAATTCTATCCCAAACATATCAAAAGCTTCTCTTTCGTACCAACAAGCAGCTTTATATAAAGATGCAATTGATGGAATTTTAACATTCTCGTCTAATTTTATTTTGAATAATATACGTTTATTTAATTTCAGACTCAGCAAGTTATAGACCACTTCAAATCTATCTGAACGTTCAGGAAAATCTGCTGCGAATAAATCTGTTAAAATGTTAAAACGTAATTGATTATTTTCTTGTAGAAATTTTAAGATTTTATGTAAATCATTGATGTTAATCAAATATGCAGCATCAAAATTTCCTATTGTAATAGGAATATTATTTAAATTATTTTTTTGCAAAAATACGTCTATTATTTGTAGAAAACTCATCTATATTACCTTCATTACCCCTTAAACTTAGTTGTTCTACGAATTTTCTTTTGTAGTTGCATTAATCCATAAATTAGTGCTTCAGCAGTTGGAGGGCACCCTGGTACATAAACATCAACAGGTACTATTTGATCACACCCCCTAACTACAGAGTAGGAATAATGATAATAACCACCACCATTAGCGCAACTTCCCATAGAAATAACATATTTCGGCTCTGCCATTTGATCGTAAACCCTACGCATCGCAGGCGCCATTTTATTTGTTAATGTTCCTGCAACTATCATTAAATCGGCTTGTCTCGGGCTTGGGCGAAATAAAAAACCAAATCTATCCATATCATACCTACTAGCTGCTGCTTGCATCATTTCTACTGCGCAGCAAGCAAGACCAAAACTCATTGGCCATAAAGAGTTGGAACGTGCCCAACTGACTAAATCATCTATTTTAGAAACTACAAAGCCACGATTAGACATTTCTTCTGTAAAGAAATCATCTTGTTTTTGGATTATTGTTTCTTGTTTCATAATTTTATTCCCAATCAAGAGCCCCCTTTTTCCATTCGTAGATAAAGCCTACTGTTAATATTAATAAAAATACCATCATTGACCAAAAGCCAAATAAACCTATAGATTTTAAATTAATTGCCCATGGAATAAGAAAAGCTATTTCAAGGTCAAAAATAATAAATAAAATTGCTACTAAATAAAAACGAATATCAAATTTACCTCTTGCATCACCAAAAGCATCAAATCCACACTCATAACTGGATAACTTATCGCGCTGGGGTTTTTGTTGTGCTAGTAATTTTGGCAAAACAGCCACAATAATAGAAACTAATGTCGCAATTCCAAAAAATACAGCGATTGGCAAATATTCTGTAATAAAATCTGTTTGTGCTAACATTTTCAATTATGATAAGTATTTGTTTGCGCTAATAATAATTATTTATTATTAATTAGCTACACTAAAAACTTACTTTTATCAATAATAAAGTGTGAGCCTCGATCTAATCGTTAAGAAATAATTTCATCTAATTCACGTTTATAGATTATATGTATGTAATAAGATTATTAATTAATTAATTAATGAATGAATAATCTTTGTTGTGCTTGATTGATATTTTTAGTCTCTGAGTAATTCATTGATACTAACTTTAGCACGAGTTTTTTTATCCACCTGTTTTATAATTACTGCGCAATAAAGGCCTGGTAAGTTAGGCTTATCAGAAGGCATATTACCAGGAACTATTACCGAATATGCTGGAATTTTGCCATAAGTTATTTTGCCAGTATTTCGATCTATTATCTTTGTTGAGGATCCAATAAAAACTCCCATACTAATCACAGCACCTTCTTCTACTAAAACTCCTTCGACTATTTCGGATCGAGCGCCAATAAAGCAATTATCTTCTATAATCACAGGAGACGCCTGCAGAGGTTCTAAAACACCACCTATGCCAGCCCCGCCTGATATATGACAATTCTTACCAACATGCGCACAAGATCCTATAGTTGCCCAGCTATCTACAAGAGTTCCTTCGCCAACATGTGCGCCAATATTAATAAATGAGGGCATAATTACAGTATTATTTGCAAGATACGCACCTTGTCTTACAAAAGCACCTGGCACCAACCTTACACCAGATTCTTCTAGTTCCTCTTGGTCATCTTTGTTGAATTTAGGTGGTATTTTATCGTACCATTTTATACAATTTCCATCATATATTTGCATGGATGATGTTTTAAAGCTAAGCAAGATGGCTTTTTTTACCCATTGATTTACTTGCCATGTATCCTTTATTTTTTCGCATACAGATATTTTACCATTCCCTAATTCAACTATAATTTGATCTATTAACTCTTTAGCTTGTTTAAACTTAATAGAATTTTTATTTAAAGAATCTTTGTTTTGCCAAAATTCCTCAATTTCTGTAATATAATTTTGCATAATATTATTTATTTGTAAATTCAAGTTGAATCTATATCTTTGTTGGAATAGAATAAAAGAAAATTAAATAATAATCAATGATGGATATTACTTGCCCAAAATGTGGTGCAAAATTTACAGTTTCTGCAGAAAAGCTTGGTACTCAAGACAGAAAAGTTAGATGTTCGAAATGCTCTCATATCTGGTTATATAAAACAGAGAATAAAACTAATGATGCTGATTTGCAGTATGATGTTAAGTTGAATTCTGGGGGTAAGTTGAATTCTGGGGGTAAGTTGAAATCTGATGTTAAGTTTGAATCAGACATAAAATCGCAAGACATAGACTTGCAAAGTGCAAAAGTAAAAGCTGATAGTAAATTTGAATCTGGTGTAGATATGAAATTTGACATTGATTCATCGGAAAAAAGACCAGGAGTGACTACTTCTTTGGATAAAGGGATTAATTTACCAGCATTGTTACCTATAAGAATTTCACCATATTCTTTTATAATGCCAATATTATTGATAGGATTAATTTTACTGATGCTAACTATATTATTTGCTAATAAGTTAGGTATCGAATCTTTGTTTGATGAAAGTTTAGTTACTGTCAAAGATTTGCAAATAACTAATCAAGAAGACTTAAATAAAATTACTGTAAATTACAAAATACATAATTCTTCTATCGAAGTAGTAAAAACTCCTCTAGTGCGCATTAGATTGTTTGATAAAAATAATAAGCTTTTAAAATCACAAATTTATGATCATAAAGATATTAATGTTAAACCTAATAAATGTGTGAAAGTAAAAACTGAATTTGAATCAGCTCCGGCATTAGTAGATAATGTAGATGTAACTATTGGCAATAAAATAGACTTTATTTTAGATTAAATCTACTAGAGATAATAGTTTTAGTTATCATTTGATTGGCAACTTGATATAACCCAATGAAGCTAATTTGTTGTGCTAATTTAACTTAAAATATGTATAGTTCAACTTTATTTGCTATAGTTCAGCACATGTTTACTATATACGCTGCGCAGCCTCATCTTGAAATACAAAATTCTAATTCAAAATGAGAAATGGTATAATGCTTAAGTTTACAAGGCGATTTTGGCTTTAAATTTTTCTATATCATTACTTATAAGCAATTTTAGATTTTGAGACAAAAGAATTAAACGATCTTTTAATAATGCTTTTTCGTCATCGTCAAATTTGCTTAAAACATAATCAGATACTTGATAATTTGAATGAGCTGGACGACCTACGCCAATTCTTAAACGTTGATAATTAGCGCCAACTAGGTTATTAATTGATTTTAAACCGTTATGTCCACCAGAGCTTCCGCCAATTTTATGCTTTATTTTTCCAAGGGATAAATCAATGTCATCGTGAATGACTATGATTTTATCAAGGTCTATTTTATAAAATCGGGCAATTGATTTTACCGCTGATCCGGATAGATTCATAAATGTATTGGGTTTGCAAAGAATTATCTTTCCAATTTCACAGTCACCTGCAGATATCTCTGAGTTAAATTTAGATTTTGATAACCAAGAAAGATTATACTGATCTGATATAGTGTCAACTGCTGTGAATCCAATATTATGTCTAGTGTTGTTATAATTATTTCCCGGGTTACCAAGTCCTGCAATTAATATCATTACGTACTAATATTTTTTTGTATATTGGTTGATATTATTTTCCTAACGTGAATTAAGGATAAGAAATTTAGTAGATTTTTGTATAAAATAAAGTAGTTTTAAACAAAAAACGTTCTAAAAAGTGGAGCGTAGCAATAGCTACGTGAGCATTTTTAGGTTGTTATTTGCTTCAAAATAGATATTTTAAACAAATAATATGCAAATCTTCTTATCCTTAATTCACGTTATAAGAGCTATTTACTTATTACGCCTTAGATTCGGCTGATTCATTGGTTGCTTCTGCTGGATTTTCAGCTTCATCCTCTGACTTACCTTTCTTACCAACTATAGATGCTATTACAAATTCTGGATCATCTAAAAGCTTAGCCCCTTCAGGTAGTACTGCCTTTTTAGCTTTTATAGAAGTAGATATCGGCATTGTTTTAACGTCTATTTCTATTTTTCTGGGTAATTTATCCACAGGGCATAAAATATTAAGCGATCTTCTAACGGTGTTAAAATAACCACCCTTTGTCACACCAACACAATTATGCTTGTTAACATAAACGATAGGGACCTGCATTTTTTGCATTTTCTTTTCTAGGAATACAAAGTCAGCATGTGTAACTAACTCTGTTATGGGATGTAGGTCAATAGCTTTTGGAAGTACTGTATATTTCTTCTTGTTGATTTCAAATTCTATGAGTTGAGATATATATTGAGGCTTTCTATAACATTTAGTAATTTCTTTTTCTTCTACAGAAATCGACATTGGATCCTTTCCTGCTCCATAAATTGTTGCTGGAATCATTCCTTTATTTCTAAGAGCTCTAGAAGCTCCGGTTCCTGTTTCTGTGCGCATTTCAGCCGCAAGAGTTATTGCATCGCTCATTTTTATATCTCTCTAAATATTCTATCAAACCACAATAAAAATGGTTTTTAACGGCTGTAATATATAACTATATGACCAACAATTCAAGAGTATTTTACAAAATTTTATCATTTCATGCGTTGTTTTAAAATATTTATCTAATATGTTCTATGAAAATGATAGCTTATACTTTAAATGTATTCACTTTTATTTGAGTATATGTGGATAGTTTGATGTTGTGTTAATATTAATTTATAATAGTATATAGTGGGTTTTAAAATGAGCTGCTTTTTTTACGCAAGTTTAGGCGCTGGTTCAACTAAAATTACTCTATATAAAAATTTACCACTTGATGGTAATTAACGTTTTATGAAAATGTTTTTATGGCAATATTTAGTTTAGTGTTTTTTAAGGTTTTTTCTTCTCTGCTTAGTGTTTTAATGGGCTTTTTATCAGGAAAATTTACTGAGATACAAAAAGATAGTATTGCACTGCTATTATTTTATTTCGTTGCACCAATCGTGTTTTTTGCAATACCTACTAGCGCTAATCTGACTTTTAGCTCATTAGGTATTACTTTAGTTTCATTTTGTTTGGCTTCATCAATAGGTTTTTTTAGTTTTTGGATATACGGTAAAATTTGGCAAGATTCCCACAGAAACATCCTAGCGATGTCTGCTGGCACTGGTAATAGTGGTTATGTGGTGCTACCTATTGCAACAGCTTTATTCGATGATTATACTCTAAGTATTTACGCTTTGGGGCTTATAGGAATCTCTATGTATGATGTTTCAATAGGCTGTTATTTCTGCGCGCGTAATATACATAGCTTTCGAGAGAGTGTGATGAAAGTAGTACGTTTGCCAATACTTAATGCTTTTTTCTTCGGTTGCGTACTTAGTCTTCTTGGGTTCCAATTACCAAATTTCTTTGATGAATTTGTTGCTAATATGAAAGGGGCTTTCTCTATTTTAGGGATGGTGACAATTGGTTTAGCTCTTTCTAAAATCACAAAATTTAAAATTGATGTAAAATTTACTAGCGCTGCATTTATTAGTAAATTCTTATTTTATCCTATTATATTTAACTTATTTATCTTATTGGATAAATTTTTACTTGGATGGTACGATGTAAATTATTATAATGCATTACAAATATTATGTATTGCGCCTATTGCTACGAATACTATCGTGCTTGCATCATTATATAAAATTTATCCAGAAAAAATGGCAACGGCATTACTATTGTCTTTAATATTTGCCTTATTGTATATGCCAATTATGGCTACAATTTTTTTGCAAGATATAGATATAATACAAAATATATAAATAAAGAATACAGAAAAAAAGAACTTAAACATAAAAAATTAGAAGTAAAAATATATGACTAATTCTACTATAAAAACTCAATTATTAATTATTGGCTCAGGACCAGCTGGCCTTAGTGCTGCAATTTATGCTGCAAGAGCATCATTAAAACCAACTTTAATTCATGGAATGCAACCAGGCGGACAGCTGACTATTACTACAGATGTTGAAAATTATCCTGGTTTTGCCGAAGCGATACAGGGGCCTTGGCTTATGCAAGAAATGGAGAAACAAGCTGAGAATGTTGGTACTAATCTTGTGCATGATTATGTTGAAAAAGTTGATTTATCAAAAAGGCCTTTCAAAATATCGACTTCTTCTGGCGATATATATGAAGCAGATAGTATTGTTATATCAACAGGTGCACAGGCTAAATGGCTTGGATTAGATTCAGAGACTAAGTTTCAAGGGTTTGGTGTTTCTGGTTGCGCAACTTGTGACGGTTTCTTTTACAAAGATAAAGAAGTAATAGTCGTTGGGGGTGGTAATACAGCAGTTGAGGAGGCCTTGTTTTTAACAAATCATGCTAGTAAAGTGCATTTAGTGCATCGTGGTGATTCTTTGCGAGCTGAAAAAATATTGCAAGATCGTTTATTTGCAAATGATAAAATATCGGTGCTTTGGAATCACGAGCTAGATGAGGTTCTGGGGGAAGAAAATCCAAAATCAGTAACAGGGGTAAATTTAAGAAATAATAAAACCGGCGATATAACAAAATTAGCCTGCGATGGCGTCTTTATTGCAATAGGGCATAAACCAAATACGGAAATGTTTAAAGATCAATTGAAAATGGATAATGAAGGCTATATTATTACGGCCCCGGATTCTACTGCGACCAGCATTGCTGGTGTTTATGCTGCGGGCGATGTGCAAGATAAAATTTACAGACAAGCAGTAACGGCTGCAGGCACAGGTTGCATGGCCGCCCTTGAGATTGATAAGTTTTTAAGGGGCAGTTAATTTCATTTGCTATTGGTTCTAGAAAAAGGGAATTAACCCTAAAAAGAGGAAGTTAAATGCTAGAAGTGGAAACACAAACAAGTCAAATACGAAAGTTGCCGACTAATTTTCATGCAGAACAGATGTTGCTTGGTGCTATTATTATTAATAGTGATTTGATTGAGCAAGTTAATGAATTTCTACGGGCTGAACATTTCTTTGAGAAATTGCATCAAAAAATTTATAATGCGATTGAAATTCTTTCCGAAAAGGGTTTAAGTTCAACAACAGTAACACTTAAGTCAATGTTGGAAAAAGATCCAATTTACCAAGAGGTAAATGGCGACGAGTACTTAATTAAGTTAACGACAATTGCGATGGTAGTCATTAATCCTTATGATTATGGTCGTATAATTTATGATTTAGCATTAAAAAGAAGCCTGATTGCAATTGGCGAGAGTATAGTAAATGATTCTTATGATTCTACTCTAGAGCATTCTGCATCAGATCAATTAGAAGAAGCAGAAACAAAATTATATAATTTAGCTAGCCAGGGTTTGCACGAAAAAGGATTTACTGCAATGAGACAATCAGTAGCAGAATCTTTAGAAACTATCAATCGTGCTATAAAAAATAAAGATCATGTAACAGGTATTTCTACGGGGCTTATCGATCTTGACAATAAATTATCTGGATTTCAAAATTCTGATTTAGTTATAGTAGCTGGTCGTCCATCAATGGGTAAAACAGCTTTTGCTATTAATTTTGCATTAAATGCCTGCAAAGCTTTGATAGAGAAAACTAAAGAGGGCGAGCAAACTCCAGCTGTTGGGTTTTTCTCTCTTGAGATGTCTGCAGAGCAACTAGCCAACCGTTTATTATCTATGTTGGCAAAAGTTGATTCAACGCATTTACGTAATGGTAAGGTTAATGAAGAGCGTTATAATGAACTACAAAAAGCAGCATCAAAATTATCTGAAATGCCGTTTTTTATTGACGATACTCCTGCGTTATCTATTGCTGCGATTCGGACGCGTGCACGTAAATTAAAGAGAAAGCATAATTTAGGTATTTTATTTGTTGATTATTTACAGCTTTTGCATGGATCGGGAAAATCAGATAATAGAGTTCTAGAAATATCAGAAATTACTCAAGGGTTAAAAGCAATTGCAAAAGAGCTGAATATACCAGTAATTGCTTTATCTCAACTCTCAAGAGCAGTAGAACAAAGAGAGGATAAAAGACCAATGCTTTCTGATTTAAGAGAATCTGGCTCTATTGAACAAGATGCTGATCTAGTAATGTTTTTGTACAGAGAAGAATATTATTTAAAACGTAAAGAGCCAATGGCTGGCGATCCTAAATATGCCCAGTGGCAGGAAAAATTGGATAAGGCTCATAATATTGCTGAAATATTAGTAGCAAAACATCGTAATGGAGCAATTGGGAACGTACAACTTTATTATGTAGATCAATTTTCTAGTGTTAGTAATTTACAAAAGGCTCATAATCAGAATTGATATATTGACGTATTAGACATATTAATGGGTGAATGTATCATATTATAATGTGTCATATTATATAGTGAAATTAGTTGAATTATGAATAAAACAAAACCAGTAATATTTGGTATTAAATCAACTTTATTATCAAAAAAGGAAGTTAAATTATTTAAAGATAATAATGTTTTTGGCTTTATTCTGTTTTCTCGGAACATTGAATCAAGAAATCAAGTTATTGAATTAACAAAGAGTCTGAAAAATTTATACCCTGAAAGAGATGTACCTATATTTATAGATCAAGAAGGGGGCAGGGTAGCTCGAATTAAACCACCTATTATTGACAATCTTTATCCGCCGGCTAATTACTTTGCTTCTTTGTATGATCAAGATAAGTCTCTGGCAATAAATCAAGTGCAAGATAATTACACAGAATTAATGGCTGATTTAAAGTCGTTAAATATAGATTCCCCTTGCGCTCCTGTGTGTGATATTCTTTATTCTGATGGCGATAATGTGATTGGTGATCGTAGTTTTGGTGATAATGTTGATAAAGTAATAGATTTATGCCAAGGGGCCATTAATGGCATTCATCATTCTGGGGGCTTGCCATTTATAAAACATATACCAGGACATGGGCGCGCAACTGTTGATAGCCATTTTGAATTACCAATAATAAGAACTGGTCTTGAGGAGCTTGAGGCAACTGATTTTAAAATATTTAAAACATTAGCTGCCAAAAATGATGTTTGGGGAATGACCGCACATATTATATATACAGCATTAGATCCTGACAATACAATAACCACTTCACCCATTGCTATTGATTATATACGTAATAAATTAAAATTTAAGGGCAATTTAGTATCTGATGATTTATGTATGTATGCGTTGCATGGTTTAGTTGGTAAAAAATGTGCTACTTTGAAACAAGTTATAAAATTAACAGAAGCTCAGAAAGATTGGAAAGCTAAATATTCCCGAGATTTAAAAAATTTATTTGCAATAGATATTAATCAGAATAGTAATCCTTTAGATATTAGTCAGAATGGTATTGTGAGTGATTCCTCTAAAATAAGTAATTCACTAATAATTGAGCTTTGTAAAGAAAAATTATTAGAAATACAACCAGAATTCCTTGAAACTCTGGCGAAAGTGAGTAAACTATCAATAAAAGCTGGCTGTGATATAATATTACATTGTAGTGGTGATTTTAAAGAAATGACTACAATATGTGATGTTTTGTAGTAGTGTAGTAGTGTAGTAGTGTGTAATATTTTGTAGTAGTGTGGGCTAAACTCAACCAGTGAAATAGGGCACCGCCCGAGATTTAAGTTAAAAAATTATATAGTAAAAATTAAGGAGAAATAATATGAATTATTGCGATTATTCTAATCAAGAAAAACACCCATTTGAACTTCCGGAGCTGCCATTTGCAAAAGATGCTTTTGAACCTCATTTCTCAGCTGAAACTTTTGAATTTCATCACCAAAAACACCATAATAGTTACGTGATTAATTTAAATAATTTATTAAAAGATAATAAAGAAATGATCGATATGGATCTAGAGCAAATTATTGCTAGCTCCATGGGAAGTAATATTGCAATTTTTAATAATGCAGCACAAGTCTGGAACCATACATTTTTTTGGCACTCTATTAAGCCAAATGCAGGTGGCAAACCTTCTGATGAAATGATGTTGCAAATAGAAAAAGATTTTGGTTCATATAATGAATTTTTAGACCAATTTACTAAAGCAGCGCTTGGTCAATTTGGTAGTGGCTGGGTTTGGTTAGTTTATTCTGACAATAAATTATCTATTATGAAAACCTCTAATGCAGAAACTCCAATAACTCAAAATGTTAAGCCTTTGATTGCTTGTGATGTGTGGGAGCATGCATATTATATTGATTATCGTAATAATCGTTTAAATTATGTAGAAACTTTCTTGCAGCATATGATAAACTGGGATTTTGCAGAGATGCATTTTAATAGAGCGAGACAATAGATTATTAGCTAGTAATCTAAGTGCAGATATTAGATACTAGATTAGTAGCTATAGTGATAATTAAATTTTATGCCTTTTCAATTTATATTATTTTTTATATTGATTTTCATTTGGGCCGGGCTTGCAGGCATACATGATAAAATGCAATTAATTATTTATATGTTTCTAGCGCCGGCTCTGACTTTGCTAGTTAGCTGGAAATTAAAATTATTACCAGCTAAGAATCTTTTTAAATTGCAATTTATTACATATTTTTTTTGGTTGTTAAAAGAAATATTAATGTCATCAATTGCGGTGATTAAAATTGCTTGTCGTAAAAATCTTGCTATACAGCCAGTTCTTGAACCGATCAAATCAATTCAAGATAGTGATATTGGGCTTGTTGCTTATGCGAATTCAATTACTTTAACTCCTGGTACTGTTACTTTATCCGAAGAAAAAAATATTTTACTTGTGCATGCGCTTGATCTAAAATTCATGCATGATTTGCAAGAAGGAGAAATGGATAATAGAGTAAAACAGATTGTAAAGTAATTGTAGAAAAATACTTTAAATTTTTACATCATTTAATCTACTAATATTTATTTCTGAATGCAAAACAACTAAATCAGCACAAAATAAATAACTAAATAACTAATAAAAATCAGCTAAATAAAATATGTTAAATATTTTTCTAATAATAATTTTAATTTTCGCTGCCATCGTGATTTGTGGGGCATTAATGCAAAATGATGTTTTTATTAAATTATTATTTTTAAATAATGGTACTAGCATAATATCTTTATTTATATGCTTTCTTGGCTCTTTTAAAGTGAATAATTCATATATTGATATTGCGTTGATTTATTTTTTATTAAGCGTTATAGCTACTAATGCTTATTTAAAATATTTCATACATCAACATAAAAAAGAAGCATCTGATGCACACTAAAATTACTATTCTTGGCTGTGGTCTTAGTGGAATGATTACAGCGCTTGCATTTGCAAAGCATAATACTCCTTCTGTGATTATTGAGAAACAATCTAGTAAGAGTAAGAATTTTTTTAAGGATGTTCGGACTACTGCAATTACTGCTTCTTCAAAAGAATTTTTTCAGAGTATCAATATTTGGGATAAGGTATACGAAATATCAAGTATATTAAATGATATTTATGTGGTGGATAATAAAGCACCAGAAATATTGCATTTTGCTTCTAAAGAACTAGAAGGGCAAGAAAAGATGGGGTATTTAGTTGAAAATAATGAATTCAAAAAAGTACTTCTACAGTTAGTGCAGAATAATAAACTAATTACTTTGTTAGAAAACACTTCGTATGAGGTTAGGAGTAATAGCATAGAGCGATGTTCGCTTATTTTAAATCAACAAAGTAAAATGGAATGCGATTTGTTAATTGTTTGCGATGGAAGATATTCTTCTGCAAGACAAAAATATTTCAGTAGCGAGACAGAAAAATTATATAAGCAGCACGCTATAACATTTATTACTCATCATGAAAAACCACATGAGGGCACTGCGGTAGAACATTTTATGCCGTCTGGTCCATTTGCTATTTTACCATTAAAAGATCAAAATCTTTCGTCAATCGTATGGACTGTTTCTTCTGAAAAAAAAGATACAATTATGAATTTACCACATGATGAGCTTGTGTATCTGGTTCAAGAGAATTTTGGTGATTTCTTGGGAAAAATAACAATCAGAAGTGAAGTAGCTGCATTTCCTTTAAAATTTTATGAAACAAAACAATATTATAACAAAAGAATTGTCTTAGTTGCAGATACTGCTCATATTATGCATCCACTTGCAGGTCAGGGGTTAAATCAGGGAATTAAAGATATACAACATTTAACTGAATTAGTGTCGGAATATGGTATAGGCGAGCATAGTTTAAGTATTTATCAGAAACAACGTAAAATTGATAATAATAATATGTTAGAAATAACGGATATGCTTAATTCCGTATTTTCGAATCAATCAAAATTATTGCACATATCAAGGCAGTTTGGTTTTAAACTTATAGAAAATATTCCATTCTTAAAAAAAACTCTGATAAAATATGCAATGGGTAAAAGATAGAATCGGAAATATTAAGTTAATATTATCAAATATTACCCATTATATTTTTCCTTATAGATGTATATCCTGTTCAGAATTTGTGCAAGAGGAAAGCAATATTTGTTCTAAATGCTTTAAGAAATTAAACTTTATTACTGCGCCATATTGTAATATTTGTGGAACTCCGTTTGAATTTGTTATGGAATGGGTTAATATTTGTAATAAATGTACTGCTGCTGGCGCTCCTAAATATGAGATGAGTCGTAGTTTATTCAAATTTGACGAGCATAGCAGGCATTTAATATATGGCTTTAAGTATAATGATAAAACAATGCATGCAAAAATGTTTGCAAAGCTTTTATTTGCAAGGTACCAATCAGAATTAGACAATGTTAATATTATTGTTCCAGTTCCAATGAATAGATGGAAAAGATTGTTCAGGAGTTATAATCCAGCTCAAATATTAGCACAAGATATGGCAAGAATTATGAATAGACCAATGATACCAGACATGCTTATCAAGCAAAAATGGACCATTGCACAGACTGGTTTGAATAAAAAAGAAAGAAGTAAAAATTTACAACAATCTATAAAATTCAGAGAAAAATATAGTATAAAGAATAAAATTATTTTACTTGTAGACGATGTGAAAACTACGGGTGCTACGAGTAATTTATGTAGCATGATATTAAAAAAAGCTGGAGCTAAATCTGTGAAGTTAGTTACAATTTCTCTAACGTAGTCTATATATAGTAAACATGCGTTGAACTATGTGCATAGTTCAATTTTATTTGCCATAGTAAATATAAGTTGAATTTAATTCATGTTAATAACGCGAATTTCTTATCCTAAATTCGCGTTAATAGTGTTTCATATATTTTTCGTATTTGTTTTTTTCATTTGCATGAGCGTCAGCATTTGGTAGCGGGTCCTTGATCAAAGTAATGTTAACTCCTTTTTGGGCAATTTTTTGATTTATTTCTATCCATTTTATAAGATTTGGTGATTCTTCTTTGATTGCATCAATGGGACACTCTGGTACGCACACTCCGCAATCTATACATTCATCTGGATTTATTCCTAACATCAAATCATCTTCGTAAAAACAATCAACGGGGCAGACTTCTACACAATCAGTATATTTACATTTGATACATTCGTCAGTTACAACATAAGTCATTTTTTACCTCATATATATGTTTTTATAGAAAACGCATAAAATTCAACTTCATTTGCTATATTTTAATCTATTCATTAATATTCTAGTTCTCATTAATAATGTTAGTATAAAATATATAATAAAACCAAAAAACATTATCATTAATGGTAATAGCATCGAGCTATGTATTGATGGTCCACCAATTTTTAATACACTGGCTGGTTGATGCAGGCTATACCAAATATTAACGGAAAACTTTATAATAGGAATATTAATAAAACCAATTATAGCCATAACAGAAGCTGGTTTTTCGGCGCGTAATATATTAGACCCGCTATTTACAATAGCAATATAGCTTAAATATAAGAAAAATAATATTAGCATTGAGGTTAATCTAGCATCCCATACCCACCATGTTCCCCAAATAGGTTTGCCCCAAATAGAGCCTGTAACTAAAGTAATCAATGCGAACATAGCACCAATAGGAGCTGCAGCTATTGCTAAAATATAAGAAATTCTTGTTTTCCAAATTAATGCTGAAAAACTACATACTGACATAAAACTATATATACCAAGACTCATCCAAGCTGCTGGAACATGTACATACATTATTCTGACCATTTCTCCTTGTTGATAATCTGGAGGTGATGCAAATAGTGCATAATATAATCCTACACTTATGATAAATGGTAGCAAGATCATAAAAAAAGGTATAAGTATTCTTTGAACTTTTATTAAGAAGTTAGGTGTTAGTATTTTGAACATTATTTAATCATTATGGTTGATAATATATTATAAATATAAGGTTCCTTATTATGCGTGCTTCGTCTATAGCTAGGATATTTTTCAGAATTAGAATAAGTATCTTTATTAATATGTAATAATATTTCTATTTTTTCTTTTTCTATTTTACGTTTTACGTAGCTACTTAAATCAAACATATAAAAATCATCTCTATGTGATGGAATAAATAAATCTTTGCAAGATTTTTCATCACTAACAAAATTATTATAATATCCTGAATCTACTTCATATGATTTTTGTTGGATTGATGGTCCGATAATAGCTTTTATATTTCTTGCCCCTTTTTCTTGCATCATTAAATTTACAGATTTAATAATGTTGCTTTTCGCGCTCCTCCAGCCACAATGCGCTGCTCCAATAACATTTCCATCATCACTAGATAAAAGTACTGGAACGCAGTCTGCAGTAAGAATAGATAGTGCAATTTGTTTGTCTGTAGTAACAGAAGCGTCGGCCTCTAATTTTTTGGCATAATTGTCAGGATTTATAAAAACAACATTATTTCCATGTACTTGTTTTAGAATTATTAGCTCTTTGGCGTTATATTGATATTTAATGTGGTCAATATTTTGTTTAACTTCGGCTAATTTTGCTGCATCTTGATTTTTATATTTATTATAAATTCCGCTAGATGCTTGGTAAGTGCGATCAAAAATTTTATAATAAACTTTATTTTTAATAAATTCTAATTGCATGGGTTTGTTATTTAATATGAGTAATTTTAATGTGCAGAATAATTAAAATGATAAACAATGACAAATTAGCAGATATTGAAAAGCAATACAATCTCTTAAGAGAATTAGAGCAATATTTTAAGAGCAAGTTAATGCTTACACCTTGTATAGGATTAGAGCTTGAATTTTATATTCATGGAGATCTGAAAATAAACTTATTAGAACAAGAAATAAATTGTAAAATACAAAAAGAAAAGGGGAAAAATCAGTATGAAATAAATATACCTCCATCCCAAAATTTATTATCCTATAGTAAGTTTGTTAATGAATTACGCCAAAAAATTATAGAATCAGCTCAGAAATTAGGAGTAAAAGCTGATTTCGGCTCAAAACCATTTGTAGATGATTATGGCAGCTCTATGCATGTACATTTAAATTTCCTAAAAAATAGTAATAGTAATTTGAAAGATAACGATATTGATAAATATGCAAAAATATTATGTCATTATTTACCAGAAACTATAAAAGCTTTTTTGCCTAAAAAAGAAGATTATTTACGTTTAGATAGTAAATTCATGGCCCCAACTCATATTGCATATGGAAATAATAATCGTACCTTGTTGATTCGCATCCCAGACTCAAGTCCAAGACGTCTTGAACATAGATTACCTGCTGCTGATGCTGATGTGACAATAGTTATATATAATATTTTACAATCTATAAAAAAGGGTATAGAGAAACCAGAAAATATTAAAGAAATCCCTAAAATATTTGGTAATGCTTTTGATCCTCAATATAAATTGCAAAAAATTTCTTATACTTAGTCTATGTTTACTGTTTTTTCTCAAAAGCAGGTTTTCCTGGTAATTTTGAATTGATATAAGATATAAATCTATGTGGCAATAAATTCATTATTTTCATAGAAAAATACATTATTTTTGGAAAGGCAATAAGCCCTTTATTTTTAGAAATATTTTTTATAATTTTTTGCGCTGCTTTCTGCGCACTTATCGTGAAAGGCATTGGGAATTGATTTACCGCAGTCATCGGGGTTGTTATATATCCAGGTATTACTGTCGAGACATGCACATTGTATATTTTTAAATAAGCATTTAAGGCGTCAGAAAACAACCTAATAGCCCCTTTGCTTGCTGAATAAGAAGGGGCGCTTGATAGGCCAAGGAGCCCTGCCATTGAGCTGATGATTACTATGTTTCCAGATTTTTTTTGAATCATATGTGGGACTAGCGGCATAATAGTATTTAACACCCCATATAAATTTGTATCAAATATTTTATTTACTTGTGTCCCAGTTTCCGGACCATCTAGAGTTCCTGCGGAAACACCTGCACAAGCTATTACAATATCTATTTCATAATTTTTTGATATTTCATTCAAATGTTTTTGCATTATCTCAGAATCTGTTACATCAGCAATAACACCGATAGTATTAGAACCATTTTGTTTGCAGATATCAACGATTTTCTTCAATCTCTCTTGTGAACGTGCAAATAAGAATAAATGATCACACGAATTAGAGTATTCTATAGCAAGCGCTGCTCCAAGACCGCTAGAAGCACCGGTAATAATGATTGTTTTTTTCATATTATGAACATATACTCCGATTGAATTTTTTTAATTAAGTTTTAAATCAATATGACAAATTTAGCAATGAATCAATCAATGATTCTTATTCTATCTGCTCCATCTGGGGGTGGAAAAACATCTGTTGCTAAAAAACTACTTGATCAGGATAAGAACCTACAATTATCTATATCTGCTACAACAAGAAAAGCTAGATCTGGTGAATTCGAAGGAGTGCATTATTTTTTTAAAAACCGCACAGAATTTATACAAATGTCTAAGCAGAATGAGTTCTTAGAACAAGCTGAGATTTATGGTAATTTTTATGGCACTCCTATAAAACCAGTAGAAGAAATATTATCTCAAGGAGTAGATGTATTATTTGATATTGATTTTCAAGGTGCTTACCAAATAATGCAAAAATTACCAGATCAAGTAGTAAGTATTTTTATAAAGCCACCCAATATTCAGGCTTTAAAAAATAGATTGCAGCTACGCGCTCAAGATAGTCAGAACGTTATCGATCAGCGTCTTAATCAGGCCGAGAAAGAAATTGCTGAAGCTAAAAATTATGAATATGTAGTAATAAATGACGATTTTGATCAAGCCGTTGAAGAAATTCGTCATATTATAACAAAAGAACGTCAAAAAAGAAAAGTACAATGAAAAAAGAAAAAAGTAAAAACAAAGTTATTGGTGCTTTTTTAGGAACTATTGTAGAATATTATGACTATAGCTTGTATGGATTTTCAGCAGGAATTTTAGCTAATAAGTTTTTTCCTGGTACGGATAGAGTATTTAACCTGATGTATGTTTTTGCAATATATTCTCTTTCTTATTTAGCCAAACCTTTTGGATCATTATTTTTTAGTCACATTGGTGATTTATATGGTCGCAAAATTTCTTTACGTATTACAATAATAGGAATTGCTGCCCCAACATTAATGATAGGTCTATTGCCGGAATATAAGTATATCGGCGTTTGGAGTATGTATATCTTGATAGTTTGTCGATTTCTTCAAGGTTTTTTGACAGCTGGTGAATATGATGGTGCTGCAATTTATGTAATAGAGCATTTGGGCAAGGAGCGTCATTATACCGCCTCTGCTATTACAAGATGCTCGGGAGTTGCTGGCTTACTTTTTGGCATTGCATCAACTAATTTCTTTAATTCTTCTATATTCCCTGATTGGGGATGGCGCGTGCCATTTTTACTATCAGTACCTCTTGCTATGGTTGCTATGTATTTTCGTAAATTTCTTGAAGAAACACCAGATTTTGCAGATGCAAAAGAGCAGAAAATAGCATTTAACAATATTTTATCTTTTATCAAAAAAAGATGGGCAAAATTAATATGCGTGATATTCTTAGCAGGTGGTTTTGGTGCTACCTATCAAGTTTCGATTATTCTGATGAAGCACTATTTGCCAATGGTGGTTCCATATACTAGCAATATCATCACGACATTTTCTGTAGTAATGGTATTTGCATTTGGTCTTTCTATGCCAATATCTGGAATCCTTGCTGATCGTTTTGGTAGTATTAATGTAGTAAAATATGCTGTATTATCAACATTAATAATATGTATGTCTTTAATTTTATCAATAGAATATCAGTTGATGAACCTAACTTTGATATCTTGTTTATTATTAGCTGTTTCTGTTGCACCATTTAATGCGTTAGCTCATGGTGTTATTGTTAAGGCTTTTCGTACAAATGAAAGATATAGAGGAGTAGGAATAGGTCATACTACGGGATCGATGTTGATGTCTGGAACTGCTAATTCAATATGTTTATTTTTTATAAAAAAATTTGGTTGGCAGTTATTTCCTATTTTTTATATCATTTTCTTCTCTGTAGTAACTTATGTTATGGTAGTAATTTTTTCCAAGTTAGATAAAAACGCGAGTTTAGGATAAGCAAAATTGCATATTTACGTATAGATTGACACTTTCTAGCAAAAAATAACCCCAAAAATACTCAAATATCTACGGATATTCTCCGTTTTTT
>JAHDGL010000030.1 GCA_020627625.1 Alphaproteobacteria bacterium
TTTGTTATTTCCTTCAAGTTGATTACTTATTATCAAGGCTCAAATATTTGAGTTGAGCCTTTAATTTTTAAATCAAGATGGGAAATTTATAATGACAGACGAACAAAAATCAGGTACTATCTTTACCAAAAAGATCCTTCATAAAATGGATCATTTATCCAAATATAGCAAATTTAATTGAAGTTTATGCAGTTTCATTGCCTCGTTCGCCTATTATTTATAGTACTCACTCGTCATTCTCACCTAAACTTCGGTTAAATTCACTATATCATACATAGAAATTGCTAAAAGGACAAAATGAATTAAACCTTCAGCTTATATGTAAGTTGCAGAGCGCAAGAATTTTGACGGAATAATGAAATTAATTAAATTTGGCGCAGATCCATTTGAACCAGTTAAGAATAATCATTCAACGATTATGCCTATCAGCAAAATGCTGGATATTTTATCTCCAGCCGAGAGGTGCGAATTAATCGAGCTAATTGCAAAAGTTCTAAGAGATAGAGAGTAGAGCTCAAATTAGCTCTTTTACCTTTGCTAATTTTGATTATTTTAATAACAAGCAATTAAAATGGTTGTAACAATACAATAAAATTAGTATGGTAGTATTTATAAAATATACATATTTAATTAAAATTATAAGAATCTGCATATGATACAAATAGCAAGAATATTTTTTTACTTAAGTTTATTAATGTACCCTCAATTAATAAAAGCAGGCACAGGCACTAATAAAGTATATACTATGCATATTAGTCATTTTATGCCGCGTCATTCCCACGTAAATAAAAAATTTCTAGAACCTTGGGCAAAAAAAATAAACCAAGAAACAAACGGAAGATTAATTGTAAAAATTCATCCAGGAATGAGCTTAGGCGGCTCCCCTACTCAACTCACACAGCAAGCTAGATCTGGCGCAGTTGATGCTATATGGACTGTTATTGGCTATACACCTGGTCAATTTCCTAAAACTGAAATATTTGAATTACCCTTAATTTCAAATAGCTCTAAGTCTGTTATATTTAATATGGCTATAAATGATTATTACAATTTATATTTAAAAGAAGAGTTTAAAGATTTTTATGTAATATTATTACATGCTCATGCAGCTGGTGGATTTCATTTAAAAAATAAAGTCATAACTATTACTGATTTAAAAAAATTAAAAATAAGAACACCTAATCAAACTGTAGGTAAATTATTAACAAAACTCGATATTGCACCAATTGTAATGCCAGTTACAGATGTATATGAAGGTTTAAATTATGGAATGCTGGATGGCGCAATGTTACCATATGAAGTCGTTGTACCTTTTAATTTATATGAAAAAGCTAAATATCATATTGATGGACCTTTTTACACTACTGTATTTGCTTTTTTAATGAATAAAGATTTTTATAATTCTTTGCCAAAAGACATACAAAAAATTGTAGATAATAATTCAAAATTAAAAATAGCTTATGATACAGGTGTAATTTTTGATGATATAGATAGTAACCTAAAGGAAAAAGTAAAAAATCAAAATAATCATATCTATCATTTGCAAGCAACAGAAATGAACAAAATTAGAATTGCTGCAGATTTAGTGGCTAAAGAGTGGATAAATAAAAATAGCCCTCAATTATATAATGACGCCATCAATTTACTAAAAAAATATGAAGAGTTATATGGCAAATAGATGTAAAAATAATTTTACATCCGCTACAAGCTCTTTGCTTTCTGGATTAATATTTCTGCTAATTGCATGTATTACCTGTTTGATTATAATTCTTAGATCTATATTTAATATTAACATTATGAGTTACTATGAAATAGTAGGTATTTTATCTGGATTTGGAATAATATTATCACTGATTAATGCGGAGCAAAAAAATGCACATATAACTATAGATTTTATAAAAAAAGAAGAGTATAGAACACTTCAAATTTTTAGTCGTATAATAGTTCTTACTATTTATATAGCTTTTACATGTGGTCAATTCTATGCGGCATATATTATGTATTTTATAAATAATAAAACAATAATAATGCATTTGCCCCTATGGATATTATATTGCATGAGTGGTGTTTGTTTTTTTATATTAAGTTTGGTTGCTATTAAAAAAAGATTCTATAATGATTAAAGGCTTATTGCTATTCACATTTTTAGTTATTTTGTTAATTATTAGAATACCTATATTTGCAGCATTAATATTTTCTGGCTCAGTTGTTTATATTTATGAATTCAGTTTTACAGCATGGCTACATTGGATCTCTTTTTCTCCATGGAGTTTAGTGAGTCGATATCAATATTCTGCCATACCGTTATTCATTTTAATGGGTCAAATAGCTAATTCTAGTAATATAACCAAACAATTCTTTATATTATTTGAAAAAATCTTTACAAGATACACAGGAGGAGTGGCCATTAGTGCTATTACATCTTGTACAATATTTGGTAGTCTATGTGGATCTTCGATTGCAACTGCTGCAACCATGACTCCTTCTTATTACAAAGAAATGCATAAAAAAGGATATAGCAATGAACTTATATTAGGTACATTGGCATCTGGCTCTTCATTAGGTATTCTAATACCTCCTTCAATAATACTTGTTATTTATTCTATTATTACAGAAAAATCTGTTGCTAGCCTTTCTATAGCTGCCTTAATACCAGCTATTATGGCTCTGTTTGGTTATATTGCAGCGATTAGGCTATACGCTTATTATTATCCAAATGAAGTGAATGATTTGATTAAAAAAAAAGGAAAAATAAAAAAACTGCAATTTAAGGATTTATTTTCTAGCTTAGCTACTATTATTTTATTCATAATAATGATTTCAGGACTATACATGGGCATATTCATGCCTACAGAAGCTGCAAGTGTTGGTGTTGTGGGTGTTATAATAATAGTTATATTATCTAATGATTTTGACAATTTATACTGGATAAATATTTTTAATGCAACTACTAAAATAACCGCAATGCTGATAGCTATTTTTATTGGTGCAGAAATTTTTAATATGGCGATTGAAATAGTTGATTTTCCAACAGAACTAGCAAATTATATTATAGGATATAGCAATCACCCTAAACTAGTCATTTTATGCATTATATTATCTTTAGTAATAGTTGGATGTTTTATGGATGGAATTGCTATTACTTTGTTAATTGTTCCCATAATACTGCCAATAATAACAGAGCTTGACTTTGGTATAGACCCAGACAATGTCGTAATATGGTTTGGTATAATCACTTTAATTATCGTAGAAATTGGTTTAATTACACCACCTTTTGGCATGAATTTATTTGTAATTCGTGGTATTGAACCAAAACTCAAAAATACAAATATAATAAAATCTATAAAATATTTTTTGATGTTTGATATTATTAGAATTATTGCTTTAGTAATATTTCCATCTTTAATGATTTTACCCTAAATATTACTTCAAAATAGATAAATAATTTTATTTTAGAGCTTCAATTATAAACTTTTCTTTTTTTAAGAATTTTCTAATGATTTTTAATTAGTATCAAAATTAGACCACTTAACACAATTACATAAATTATAAATTTTTACTAGATTTATATTTATGACAATATCGAATTGATATTTTCATTTTAACTAAAAAATGCAGAATAACTTTTTTAATAATTAACAAATAGAGGTTTAACATGAATATAAAAAGAAAAATTCAAGATAACTTAAATCAAAAATTACTTAATGCAGCAAGAAAGAGAGATTTTAAAACAGTTTTAAATTATTTAATGAATGGAGCAGATCCATTTGTTCAGGATTTAAACGGAAAAACTGTTATAGATTATGTTGCAATGTATAAGAAAAATGTTTAAATTACTTAAATTGTGCTTATGTCGTCTTGAGCTATATATAGTAAATTTAATTGAGGTTTGAGTAGGAGTAACGAATGAGTACTATAAATAATAGGCGAATGAGGAAATGACGACCTTCAAACCTCAACTTAAAATACTATAAGCACTACAAATCATGGCCTAATAATTAAATAGTAACCGGTTTTTATAAAATTTGCATCTAACGATGAAGAATTTTTTATCAACTCATTAATAGTCTTAGTACAAAAATTATCTGAACCTAAATGCTTATTAAATATATTCCCTGCTGTATTTAAATAATATTTTGCTTTTTGCTTATTGCCGCTTTGATTATAACATAATCCAATATTTGCATTTATTTTAGCAAGCGCCATATCTTCATCTTTAAAATCAGATTCTAAAATATTTTTTATGTCTAGAAGCATTTTTTCTGCATCTTTATAATTGCCTTGTGCCCTATATAAATTAGCCATATTACCTTTAGCTTTAATTGCGTCAATAGATTTTTTACCATATAACTGCGTTGCAATATCTATAGATTTTTGTATATAAACTTTTGCTTGTTTATAATTTCCTTTGCCTAAATGTGCATTTCCCAAGCTTGCAGATATTTTCATAATGAACATATGATTTGAATCTAACTTATATTGATCCAATTTTATTTGGCCAAAATTATATGATTTTTCTAAAAATTCTATAGCTTTATCATATTGTTTTAAAGCAATATAATTTCTGCCTATATAATGCCATAAATTTATTATATCAAAATTATACTCAGCGTAATATGAAGAATAATGTTTTAAAGCTTTTTCTAATTGTTTTTCAGCTAATTTATTATTACCAAGATAAATATTAACCCTACCTAAATGTTTCAAAGTTCTTATAGTCTCTATATGATCTTTTTTATAAAAATTTTCTTTTATCTTTATTGCACTTTCAAGCATTTTTTTTGCTTTTTCAAATTTATTCGAAGCAATATAAGATGCCCCTACATGATGCATACTATGGGATGTTTGCAAATGATTTTTTCCATAATAAGATTGTCTTATGTTGAATGCTTTTTGCGCTATTTCTAAGCCTAGTTTAAAGTTTCCCAAAAAACCATATACTCTACCAAGATGATGTAATGATCTGGCGCTTTTAAACAGGTCATTACCATGTAAAAAATTTCTAATATCTAAAACTTTTTCTAAAATAATTTTAGCTTTTTTGTGTTTTCCTGTAGCTGCATATACTTTTCCTAAATTATGAAAAATAGAAGCAATTCTATCGCTATATTCAGGATAAAATGATTTTTGAACTGCATACGAAGTTTCTAAATTAACTAATGCATTATTATGATTGCCGGCTCTTAGATTAGCCCACCCTAAATGATGCATCGTATAAGCAGTATCAGTATGATTAATACCATAATATTTTAAATGCAGTAACAATGAGCGCTGAAGCAAATTCTCTGCTTTTTTATATTCTCCAAGATATAATAATGTTTTAGTTAAATAATTTAAAATTTTTGCAGTTTTTATAGAATCTGGATTATGATACAGATTATTAATTAACAAACTTTTTTCATGAAAATTCAAACTCTTTTTAAAATCCCCTAAAGTATAATAAGCACTACCAATTATTGATAATAAATCTATATATTCTTCAGAATCTTTTTTATCAAAATCATCAAATAAATATTTACTTTGTAAAATTATTGACCTAATAAACGGTATATCTTGATTGTTTTTATGTTTAAAAGGATAAGCTGCATAAATAGAACGAATTATTCTTTTTATTACTTTATCCTTCTTGCGAATATTTTTTGTTTGCATCCAAGATTGCACTAATTTATGTACTGTAACACCATCAGTATTAGAATCTATTAAAGAATATTTTTTAAGAGACTCTAATACTTTTTCCAATTTTTCTAAATCATGTTTTTGAGTATTATTATATAAATAATGTGCAAGTAATTTTTTTGGAACATTTTTATTATAGCAATAAGATAAAATATCTAGTAATCTAGTGATTTCTTTGCTATTATTTGTAGTTCTTAATATTTGCTCTAAATTTATATCCCAAGCTACATACGCTGGCAAATGATTAGTTACAGATTTATTTATAGGATTATCTAATGATTTATTATTTTTATTTTGATGTAATTTCAAATAATCCTCAATTGAAATATCATTTGCGTTTATAAATGAAGCTGCTTGAGTTAATGCAAGTGGAAAATAGCCAAGCAACTCCGCAAGCTTCTCTATAGATTCATCTGAATAATTACTGTTGTTTTTTATATGAGTTTTAACCAGTTTTATAGACTCATTATTATTCATAGATTCTAGTTTAATAGATTTACCAACATTACAATTGGTTCTAGAAGTAATTAAAATATCACCTTTTTGCGGCATATATTTAGACAAAAAACTCATATTAGGCACATTATCAAATACTACCATTAATTTTTTATTTGATTCAAGCCATTTTACTACCGATTGCATCTTTTCTGCTGCAGTAATATCTTTTGTAAATAATTTATATTTTGTCCCAAATTCATAATAGCTATTTTTTAATATGCTTTCAGATTCTGCATTGAACACAACCCTAAAATCATATTCTTTTTTAGGATTTTGAATAATATGCTGAACTAAACTTGTTTTTCCGACTCCAGCAAGCCCATAAATACACAATAAATTTGACTTACTCTGATTTAACAAATTTGTCCATATATTTTCTGTAATCTCAGATCTTACTATATAATTATTTAACTT
This sequence comes from Alphaproteobacteria bacterium, assembly GCA_020627625.1. GTDB lineage: Bacteria > Pseudomonadota > Alphaproteobacteria > Rickettsiales > Rickettsiaceae > Megaera_A. Next base: position 6,589 of record JAHDGL010000030.1, read on the forward strand.
ATTACCAATATTCCAATATTTTGGTGTATATACATTTATTAGTTTATTAAGTGTAGGTTTATTTGGCTCTATAGGTTCCAAAAATTTTTTATATGTTCTTGTTGTAGAATATAAAATAAAAGCAAATATTATTATATATTGCAAATATATATGCCAAGATGAATGCTTCAATGAATTTTTTTTAACTTTTTCCAATGTAGCATTACCTGTTTCATCAAATGACTGTTCTAGCTTTTGATATTCCACTTGGAAAGATTTTATTAAATTAATTCTATCATTATTATTAGTGATTTTCCTTAATAATTTAAAAAACTCTACATAATGATTAGAATCAACAGAAAAATCTATAATTTTATTATTGGAATCTTTTTCTTCTTTCTCCTTTAAAAACAGAAATATTGTATCTTCTTGATGCTCTGCATCATCAGGATTAATTGATAAATTTATCTCTTCATCAGCAAAATATGATGCAGTAATATTACAATTATAAATTTGCTTTAGATAATCAATAAAAATATCGAAAATATTTTGCTGGTCTTGATCTAAATTTTCTTGGTTTTTTATTACATTAATAGATATAGGATCTGTAATATTTGCCAATCTTGTTAGATATTGCTTCAATAGTTGTTCTTTTAATAAACAAACATAATATTCATTGAGTTTTTTTAATTTACCTGATTTTTCAATAAAATTAAGTATAGAATTTTTAGGTATATAATTTAATTTCATTCTTACATTATAAATATGCGCTCCTACTGTTCTAGAAGAAATAAACAAAATAGATGCTATATTTTGAACGCTTCTATTGCGTATTAAACATGCCATTACATCTATCTCTCTTTGAGTAAATGGTTTATCAGCAATCGTTTTTAAGTGCTCTTTATATATATAATTCTTATAATTAAAATTATTTTGCATGTTATTTAAAACCAAAATGTTTTATAAAATTTAATATCTACTATCATTATTACAAATTTTACCAAAAAAATCTAATGATTTTTGATTAGGTAAATGATTAGATAAAAAATATATTGTTACAATTAGGTCATAATACAAAATTATTATATATATTTTTAATTTTTACATGTACCATACAAATCAGTTTTTATGCTATGGTAGCAGCTACAATAATTATTAATTCTATTACAGAGATTTTTTTATGAAAAACTTTTTTAAATTATCGATTTTATTATTTATCGTATTTTTAAATACAACTATTTTTGCAGTAGGCAGGATTTCAAATGCGATAGACCCCATGGAATATTTTGTCAAACATTCAGATTATTTGCAAAATATATCTTCCAATCTAGCTAAATCTAAAAAAGCTAGTATTGTAGGCACTAGCGGCATGGGGAAAACTCAATTTGCCAGAACTTATGCTAAGGAGAACCTGGCTAAATATGAAATTGTATGGTTTTTAGATTGCAATTTAAATCAGGGTGAAGAATTTCTTGAACTTGCCAAGGCAATTAATAAACATGCGGGCAAAGAAGTAATCGCAGAAAATGCAAAGCTAGCTAAAAAAGAAGTCATGAACTATCTAGCTACAAAAAATAAATGGCTGTTAGTTTTTGATAATATAAAATCAGGAGAGAATGCAAAATTGCAGGATATTATGGGCTGGGAGCATAATGGTGATGTTATTTTTGCTTCACAAAGTACAGAATTACTGCCAAATACAATTAAATTGAATGCTCTGGCTGAAAAAGATGGAATTGCACTTGCACGGAAAATACTCAGTGACAAAAATGATGAAGCAGCTGACTTTATCGCAAAAGAATTTAACGGCTACCCAATCATGATTGTACAAGGCGCGCAGCTGATGAACAAAGTGCCGGGCCTCAGCCAAGAAGAATATAAAAATAGACTATTTGGCATTGAAGATAAAGTAAAATTTAATGTTATGATGGCAACATCAAAGTTAAGCTCCACTGCCAAAAGCTTGCTTGATAGAATATCTTTCATCAATAACCAGGCATTTTCTAAAAACTTCCTAAAATATATAACAGATCATAAAGATACACTCGAAGAAGATATTGCTGAGCTTTCAGAGTTTATGCTAATCAGCAATATAGATAACAACACAAAAGATCCAATATTTGCAGTGCACGATGTTGTTACCTTAAAATTGCAAGAATTAATGGAAGATAATGAAAAAACTTTTGTATTAGAGCGAATCACAGATAATCTAGGCAAAAATATACCAAAAGGATCACAAGATTCATATGTATTCATGAATTCGCATATAGTTAACGACAATATCGAAATAATGTTAAAAAACATAAAAGAATACCCAATTAATATCCACAAAGAAATGGAACTTAAATTGCATATGTATGCATTTTATGATGGCTCAGGAGGTAAAGAATATAGCGACTGGTTTATTAAAAAGAAACAACAAAAATCTTTTGATCCTACTAAAATGACAGAACATGAAATTTATATCTATTGTAAGTTTACTAATTGGATTGCTGGATCTTATGTAATGAATTACAATTTAGATGATTCAATAAAATATTCAAAAGAGGCAAGGCATTTATCTGGTATGATCTCTGACCTTGAAAAACACACTGAGATTAAGCTACATGCATTATATCAACTTTCAAGAGCTAATACTTTAAAAGCAAATTTAGATGAAGCAAAAGAAAATATTAATTCAATAAATAAATTATTTGCAGATAAAATAGCAAAACCAAGTGATATTGGTTATCTATATCTTGCCAATGCTAGATATTATTATATGAAAGGTGAATATAAAAAAGCTATAGAGTATACAGACAAAGACATTGCAGAATCAAAAAAACATGGTTTAGATGAGGCTAGCAGTTTATTTTCTAGTACATATATAATCAGGTTTAACGCTTTACATAAACTTAAAAGACATAAAGAGGCTAAAAAATATGCTGATTTATTGAAAAAGATGCATATAGAATTCTCAAAAAATAAAGTAGAAAATGCAATTGCATATAGCAAACTTGCAGAACAATATTTAACAGAAAAACACAAAACTAAAGCTAAAGATGCTATTATTAAATCTATTAATAGCTTTAAGGAATATAGCAAGCTAAACGATAATTTTGATCTAAATAACAATATGTATTATTCCAGAGCTAATGTTATTTACGGAAACTTCCTACTTACAGAAAACAAAAAGGAAGAAGCACTAAAACATTATAAAATTGCTCTAGAAATACCAAAAAAAGTTTACGGCAAGAACATAGATAAAATGCATTTCGTAAAACTACTAAAAGCTAAAATTGCTAAATTACAAAAGTAATTACAATAAAAACAAGGAGCCTTTATGGCTCCTTGAGATTTTGGGAAATATATTAATATTACACGCTATCCGTTGTATACAAGTCAACTAATCCATTCGTATAATCTATATAATCAACTACTGTAGTATAATTTTTCGCTTCTAAAATATCTCTTACACATAAATTATCATCCTCATTGTTAATGGTTGCATTAATATCGCCACCACAATCCATATATTTATTAATTAAAGTAAAATATGAATAAAAATTTGCAGGTGTAGTTTCTACTATATCAATAATTAATGGATAATCTGTATCTACTATATGAATAGGTTGATTAAGCTCCGATACAGATAACTTATTCATATATTTAACAACTTTATCAAGATTGCCTTCAGCTGCATAGTGCTCTATTTTGGCAATTTTTTCTTCATAAGTTAATCCTTTGAATAATTTTAATATTTTATTTTTCATAATTAATTCTCCTTGTTTTTAGTTAACAGAAAATACCAACTGCGGTACGTTCATGAGAGCTAATATGACAGAGAATTTTTTAAAATGTAATTGTACTATGCTAGCTAATACAACACTTAAGTAGCTATTACTATTTTTGATTAAATGCATAAATTTAAATATTATATTTATTATTTATTCTTTAAAGTCAATATAACTTATAAGCCATTAAATTATTTTTACTTAAGTAGTGTATTAGCTGATATAGAACAATTACCAAAATATATTTTTTTGTTCATTATTTAATTCAAGGTGCTGTAAGTAGCATCTTGTGTTAACTAAAAACAAGGAGAATTAATTATGAAAGAAAAAATAACCAAATGGTGTAATATTTTAAATCTTATTAAACCAAAAAATTATGAATATAAAATTGCCAAAATACTTAAACACGCTGAAGATGGTAATATCAGTAAGATAACCAAATATATGAAAAAATTATCTACAGAAGAAATAAATAAAACAATTTCTTTAGATTATCAAGATCATTCAATTATTAGCTGTATAGTAAAACGAGGATGGGAAAAATTTAATCATGATTCATATGAATTAATAATTACTGAATATATAAAAAATGGTGGCAATGTGCATTCATTACTTAATAATAAAAACAACTCCGAAAGTTTAAAAATCATGAATTTTTACGGTAATATTAATTTCTTAAAATTATATTTAATTTATGAAGACAACGAACCCGACCAAACAAATTCAATCGGTGAAAATATTAATCTAAATTGCCATGAATATGATCTGGGCTAGATTTTAACCAAAGGAGGTATTCAGGCAATCAAATTACTTTATTTCTCAAGTTATGTATGAGTCTAATTAAATATTTGTTTGAATACTCCTAAAAATTAAGCGCCCTACCCTTCTAATAAATAATTAATATCTTTCTCTGTTAATGGCAGCAGAATCTTTTACTTCCTAGTTTTTTTTGCCAATCCTACTTTTACTGCTTCATCTAAATTACATTTTCTGACTAAATTTTAACTTGTAGATTTAATAATACTTTCACCCATTTTATTAAAATCTTAAGTTATATTAACTTATTGCCCTCTTTTTTTTACTAACTTCACATAAACACTATTTTTATTTGATTTATTATTTTAAATTTTCAATAAATGTTAGTTATACATGCTTATAGTCAAAACCCACAAAGCAAGCAACGACAGTATTTTAAATATTTTGTTAGCATAAGTTAGCTCTCTGAACTTCGCCAATTATTGTATTATCAAATCTTTTAGCGACTGCACACCTTATATTTTTCACCCCGCTAAACTGCGATTAAAAATTATATTAACCACAAACCTAACATTTATAATACGATAATTTATTAATATCATAGCCTCATAAACAATAATTAAAAGCAAAAATGCACTCTAATTTACAGACATTTTTACACATACATATAGAATTATTTTTTTTGATTATTAATGTAAACTCTTTACTTAAAATATAATAAATACTAAAGCCTTCTCTTATCATAAAATTGAATTTAATTAGCAAGGAAGTGAGAATGCTCGCATGAGTACTATTAATAATAGGCACTGCAGGAAAGGAAACTATATAAACATACACGTTGCAAATCCCGTGATTTTGCATTCGTTATATAAACCTTGATTAAATTTACTATAAACTAAGTCTACAGAAAACAACACATCAAATATAATTAAAAAATTTGATTAAAATAAAAACTAATAACTATAAAATACAAAATAATAATTTTCATCACACTATAAATTTTACTATTTTATATTTAATTGCCATCCCAAGCAAGAATATTCAGGTGAGTGCTTTATGTAATAGATGATAGTAGTTAAATATACAATATGAGCTAAAAGCAAAATTTATTACTTTAAATTACTATATGAAATCATATTTTATATAAGTAGTTGTATGTATAAATGAGTTTAAGAAAATTACTTTTATTTATTAATTATAAGAATAGTAAATTTTAATAGCTATCCTATTAA
>JAHDGL010000003.1 GCA_020627625.1 Alphaproteobacteria bacterium
AACCCCAAAAATACTCAAATATCTACGGATATTCTCCGTTTTTTGAGAACATTTTGTACTAAAAATTGCCTAATCTATACAAAAATCTGCTAAATTTCTTATCCTAAATTCGCATTTGAAGAAAACTAAAATGAGAGAATTTTAAATCATATCAAAAGCCTTAATTCACGTTAGAATATCGTTTAGTTCGCCTGTTAAAGCGAGCCAGATAATGAGCAATCAGAGAGTTTTTGCTTTTATATTTGCCATCTATAAGAGAAGTTTCAGCTTTTGAAGTGGAGTGTAGTACTGAGGAGATATTTTATATTTTCTGTAAGTGTCATAGGCACCTGTCTATAAGATTTTATACCGCAACACTGCTCAATGCGCATTGCCATTTGGTAATATAGTGAATCAAGTTGAATTTGACGCATTTTTTAATTCATCTTTATGAAATTTATATCTCACCTTTTTTGCCTTCAATGGGTTAGCATTTAAGGTAAAAAAAGCTAAAATCTAAATTCCAAAATATTTTTAAAAAAACACATAAACTTCAACTTGATTCACTATATTAGTAATTTGAGTTGAGTTAGCCTATATTTCTACATTGGCTTTGTAAGTTATATTTATCACCTTTTTATTTTCAAATGGGTTAGCTATTTGCAAGTTAAAAAGCTAAAAACTAAATTCAAAAGTCCGGACCTTTTATATAGGCTAATTCAACTGTTTTTACTATATATTACTATTGCAATCTTTACATCTATCGATATAAATACCTTTTTACCAAAAATCTTATCATCTTTTATGATTTATTTATATACTTATTTAGCAATACTAATTTTTTACAAATCAACTTTTTCTAATAAAATATTCAATCTTTTAGAGAAAGAACCAGCGTCCGCTACGGGTTCGCCTTCAATAATACATGCCTGATCATATAGCAAATGAGCAAGCTCTTTATTTTCTTCATCCTTATCTTTTTTGCCAATCTCATTATTGATCTTAGCAACTATTTTATGATCTGGATTGATTTCAAGAATCTTTGCACTAGCCCCTGCTAATTGTTTTTGCTCTATTAAATATCTTTCCATACGAATATCCATAGAACCATCAGCCACTACTAAACACGCAGGGCTTGAAGTAAGTTTTTTTGAAATTTTTACATCTTTAACTAGAGAACCCAAAGTGTCTTTAAAATATTTAATTAACGATTCAAAAGAGCTACTCTCTTTTTTACTATCTTTGCTTGTTTTGTCATCCTTTTTATCATTCAAATCAATATCGCTTCTTGTAACTGATTTAATCTCGACATCTTTATAGCGACCATTAACATTTACCCAAAAATCATCTACTGTATCTGTAAATAAAAGAACATCAATTCCTTTTTTTAGGAAACCCTCAATTTGCGGATTGTTACGTAATTTTTCTGGGTCGTCACCACTTAAATAATAGATAGTCTTTTCTTCGTCTTTGCAATTTTGTATGTAATCATCTAGACTAATCATCTTATTATGTAGCGCGCTTTTGAATATGCATACTTCTAATAATTTTTCTTGATCTGAGGTTACTTCGCATAAACCTTCTTTTAATGCCCCACCAAAATTATTCCAGAAGGTTAAATATTCTTCTAGATTATTATCTTTTTTCTTTTTAAGCTCCGACAGAACGCGTTTAGTAATCGACTTCTTGATCTTCTCTAAAGTAGCATTATGTTGAAGAGTTTGACGACTAATATTTAACGGCAAATCTTGAGAATCAACAACCCCCCTTAGGAAACGTAAATATGGAGGTATTAGATCTACACTCTCATCAGCAATGAATACTTTCTTAATATATAGTTTAACCCGACATTTACGATCAGGATGAAATAGATCAAAAGTTTTAGTGCTAGGAATAAATAATAAATTAGTAAATTCTACAACTCCCTCATTGCGATTATGTAAAGTTAACCATGGGTCATCAGTAGCATGAGAAACACTCTTGTAAAATTCGGAATATTGCTCTGTACTAATATCTGACTTTGATCTTGTCCATAATGCAGAGGAAGAATTAACCTGATTCTCAACACCATCTTTTTCTACAAAAAATATCGGTACAGCTATGTGATCCGAATAGCTTTTTACAATATGTTTTAGACGAAAATGATCGATAAAACTTTCCTCCTCAGGTTTAATATGCAATATAATTTCTGTGCCACGAGTAAATTCACGATCAGTATCAGCGATAATATATTCACCCTGCCCATCAGATTGCCATGTATAGGCCTTATCCTCTCCAGCTTTTTTACTAGTTACAGTAATTTTATCTGCTACCATAAAAGAAGAATAGAAACCAACACCAAACTGACCAATTAATTGACTATCTTTCTTGCTATCACCTGAGAGCTTATCTAAAAAACTTTGAGTTCCAGATTTTGCAATCGTACCAAGATTCTCGTTTAAATCATCACGATTCATGCCAATACCATTATCGCGCACGGTGATAGTTTTTGCATCTTGATCTACATGCACACTAATTTTAAAATCGGAATCGCCTTGAATAAGCGAACTATCAGTTTGACTAAGATATCTAATTTTATCACAAGCATCTGAACTATTAGAAATTAATTCTCTCATAAAGATTTCCTTATCCGTATAAAGAGAATGAATCATTAATTTTAATACTTTACCAACTTCAGCATCAAATTTTTTCTTTTCTTCTGTCATAATATTAATTACTCCTAAAATTATTGTTCAATATTTCATATCATTTTATATAGTTATAATTTATGTTATTTTAAATAGCCGATGATCAAATTTTGTTAAAAATGTGAACTTAGGATAAAAAATCATTGTCAATTGTATAAAATTTAAACAGATGTCAAACAAAATTAAAATTATATAAAATACAAAAATAAATTTGCAATAAAAACTAATATTGTTTATAATTAGGGTCACATGTTTGAGCATAAAAATTCAATTTAACGAATAACGAATAACGAATAACGAATAACGAATAACGAATAACGAATAATTAAACTATCATGGAATCAAAAATAATAATGTCATATATAAAAAATATTGCCTTTCTGATAATTTTATTAACTTTACAAAGCTGTTCTGTTTATAAAGCAGCTTCAAACGAGGGTGTTTCAGTATCTGATGTTAAGAAATGCAGAAAAAAAGGTTGTTTTCTTTCTTTAGGGATGGATGTTGTCACTAGTAGATTAAATGATAACGGAGAATTTGTAGAAACTTATAGAGGGAAAGCAAGAAAAAGTGGGCTAAGTTATCTTAGGGCAGCTGGACATGGTTTAATGGATGTAGCTACATTAGGTGTATGGGAAGTGGCTGGAACCCCTATAGAAGGATCATTGTCTAATAATTTAGGTTATATTACAGTGATTGCTACTTATCACCGTAATAACGATCACGGCTTTATACAAAGCTTTGAGATTTATAATGCTCATGGTAAAAGGGTGCCTTCTGAGATATAAAAAATAGAGAAAAGATTTTAGAAAAATTTTGTTAACAGCGCTAATAAGCTATGACCTAAATTTTTAAGGAATTAGAAAAACAACTTATGACACAAGAAATCAAAGATAATGAATTTGAAGCAGAAGTAACTAATTGCCAAAAACCTGTATTGGTTGATTTTTGGGCAGAATGGTGTGGGCCTTGTAAAATGCTATCACCAGTTCTTGATCAGCTTTCAGAAGAAATGAAAGATAAGGTAAAAATAGTTAAGATGAATATTGACGAAAGTCCTGAGTCACCATCTAAGCTTGGAGTCCGTAGCATTCCAACTTTAATGATTTTCAAGAATGGTAAGCAAGTAGATACAAAAGTTGGGGCTTTGCCAAAAAGCTCTCTTATGGAATGGATTAACTCTTCAATAAAGGAGTAATTTAACCTTAATTGTACATATAATATGTATATTATATGTTAAGATACCTTATATTAGATACAAAATATATTTTTACCTATTTTTGTTGTATATTTTATGTATTCTTGACTTCTACGGGGCTTTCTAATATATCTTTTTTTTGCAAGATGCTCGATTTAAATTTTGGTTATGATTTTGCGGATATAAATTCTTTATCTGGTTTAACAAGATTAGATAAAAGTTTTTTACGGTATTTAAATGAACAAGGTTTGGATATTGCAAATAAATTAAGATCTTATCGTGCACAATCGCAGCTTGATGGTAAAACTAATTGCAAAAAATATTTTGATGATACAGAACATTATTCTTATAATCATCAACATTCTGATAATAAGGAACGTTCTGAACTTATTATTCAGCTTGCTCCGTTATTAGATGATTTCTTATCTGAGCTTTTTAGTATTACAGAGCAAAATCTGTCTTTAAAAAAACAACATCAAGAATTTAATGTAATATATGAATGCAGACGAAAATTCGTTCAACGTTATGCTCTCAAGAAATATACAAAAGATATTATTGCAAATTTAGATTTCTCAGAAATATCTATCCAGCTTAAAAATTTAATAGGTTGTATCACTGAAGAATCTCTGGCTCAATCAATATTAAATTGGCAATTAGACTCTGATAAATATTCAACTGAACTAGAAATTGCTGCAAAATATTGCGCCTTTATGGTGCATAACCATAGTAAATTAATGTTGTTTGATGTGCCAAGGTTGGTTGAAGATATTCGTGTTCGCAAACATAAGATTTCTCAATTAGAGAAAAATATAATTCTAGGCTTTGATGCTCGCAATCAGGAACAATCTGTAGATCATGCTATCGCGCATGCGAAATATTGTATTTATTGCCATAGGCAGCAAAAAGATTCATGCGCATATGGGTTTGGTTTTAAAAATACCAACAATATTAATAATATTCAAAACACCTCCTACAATACCAAAAACACTAATAACACTAACAATAATTTTGACAAAAATGGCTGCCCTTTGAAGCAAAAAATATCCGAAATGCATATGTTGAAATCGAAAGGGATGAATATTGCAGCTCTTGCAATTATCATGATTGACAACCCTCTTGTTGCAGCAACAGGGCATCGTATTTGCAATGATTGTATGAAATCTTGTATATATCAAAAGCAGGATCCAGTAAACACCCCTTTAGTTGAGTCTGATATTTTACAGCAAGTATTATCCCTTCCTTGGGGAGTGGAAATATATTTATTATTGAGCAAATGGAATCCTCTGAACTTTGAAGATTTTTTACCAAAAGCCCCAACAAATAAAGATATATTAGTAACAGGTTTAGGGCCTGCTGGCTTTGCTTTATCTCATTATTTACTTAATGAGGGACATAATATAACTGCTATTGATGGTTTAAAAATTTCTCCATTAGAATTTGATATTAACAAACCGATAAAGTTTTGGTCTGATATAACAGAGCCGCTATCCAAAAGAGAACCACAAGGATTTGGAGGTGTTGCAGAATATGGAATAACTCATCGTTGGGACAAAAATAATCTTAATTTAATTCGTCTCTTACTAGAAAGGAGAAATAATTTTAAAATATATGGCGGTGTTCGCCTTGGTAGTAATATCACTACAAAACAGGCATTTGATTTAGGTTTCGATCATATTGCTCTATGTATTGGCGCAGGTAGGCCTCGTTTCAAAAAATCAGCTGATTATTTTGCCAAAGGAGTAAAGACGGCGGCCGATTTTCTAATGAATTTACAACAAGGTGCTAGCTATTTACCTAATAGTAATAGCAATTTATTATTAAGAATGCCAGCGATTGTAATTGGTTGTGGGCTAACGGCCATAGACAGCGCAGTTGAGATATTACATTATTATCCAATTCAGGTTGAAAAATTTTACAATAATTGGTTAAACAATAATTTACCAAATTTGCAGAAAAAAAATAACCATAATAATTTGAATGCAGAAGAACAAGAAATCGCAGATGAATTTATAGAACATGCTAAATTATTCCGAGCAGCTAAAACAGATCAAGAAAAACTGCAAATTTTACAAGATCTCGGTGGTGTTACTATTTGTTATCGTAAGACGTTGAAAGAGTCGCCTGCATATCGTTTGAATCACGAGGAAATAGAGCATGCAACGGCTATCGGCGTAAAATTCAAGCAATTATTATCACCTAAAGGAATAATGCAAGATCAGTATGGGTCGGTAAAATCAGTATTATTTTCTAATAATGCCGTATTAAAAGCCAAATCTGTATTAATTGCAATTGGTGTAGAAGAAAATAAGTTTCAAGATATAGATAATTTAGATAAATTTAAAGATAAAACAAATAAGCTAGATCAACAAAATAAATCTGATATATTTAAGGACCAAGATTGCAAAATAAGCTATTTTGGCGATTGTAATCAGAAATACTCTGGAAGCGTTGTAAAAGCTCTAGCTAGTGCAAAAAATGGCTATAAAGCAATTTCACATCATTTGAACAATTCTGTACAAGAAAAATCTAATATTTCTAATCCGGGCAGCAATATTAATACACGAAATAAATTCAAAAATTATGTAGATTCAATAAATTATTTATCTGATAATGTAATTGAAATTACTATTTACTCGCCGCTTTGCGTGCAAAATTTCCAACCAGGTCAATTTTTTAAATTACAAAATTACTCCAATGACATAAAACAAACAATGAAGCCGCTTGCGCTTACCGGTGCTTATGTAAATAAAAAATCAAATTTAATTTCTTTTATTATTCAAGAGCGTGGTCATACAAGCAAATTATGCCGAACTTTAAAAAAGGGTGATGAAGTATTGTTAATGGGCCCAACTGGCTCTCCTACTAATATTGTTAAGAACAAGAATGTAGTTTTGGTTGGCGTTGGAATTAGCAACTTGTTGCTTGTACCTGTTGCGGAGGCCCTTAAAACTAATAATTGCCATGTAAGTTACTTTGCTAATTATGAAAATCTTGCTGATAGATTTTATCCAGAACGAATTGAAAAATTTGCTGATCGTATAATTTGGAGCTGCAAGCAAAAAGAAATTACTAATATTAGAACGGTTGATAAATCGGTTAAATCTGATTTAATAAGTTCTATAATCTTTGCACAAAAATCTAAGCTTCTAGAAAATATAGATCATGTAATCTGCATGGGACCAGATCGGATGATAGCAACAATACAGAATAAAAAACGAGAATTATTTGGTGATGTAGAAATGGTTTATAGCATTAATTCGCCTATGCAATGTATGATGAAAGGTATATGCGGCCAGTGCGTACAAAAACTAGATGATGAGCGAGGATATATTTTTTCATGTATTTGTCAGGATCAAAATATTGATATTATAGATTTTAATGTATTGCAGAAACGTTTGAAACAAAATACTTTGCTTGAAAAGATAAATGATAAGGTAAATGATATAGTATAGTTCAACGCATATTTGCTATAAAATAGGTTGAATTACATTTTTTATGAAACAAAATGGTTATTTATAGATTGAAATACTGGTCAAACAAACAATTTTTACTTGACATTTTTTGAAATACAACTATTGGTAGTTCTGCAATTGTTACTTTGGTAATGTGACATATAATTTTAAAATTTAGGTAAATTATGAAAAATCATATAAACACATCAAAATCAAATCCAGAATTAGCAGATTTGATTACAAAAAATTATGAAGTATCTTCGTTCTTAATTATGAATCAAATATTGACAAAAAATAATTTTCCTGCAGTTTTTGATAAAGCAATAAAATTAATAATCTCAGACTTTCCAAATAATATTAAATTATTAGAAGATAAAATTGTGACATCAAGTCATAATTCAGAATATTTTATTCAAACTATAAATAGTTTGCTATCACATCCTGCACATAGAAAACAATATGCTAAAATTTTATTAAATAAAAATATCGTTGTACAAAACGATGAAAATGTTTCAAAATCATTATTTAATATAATTAAATATTATACAGCTGAGGACTACAATCCTGCAAAAGATAGTTATAACAAGGAGCTAATAAAAAACAAAATACCGGAGATTAAAGACTTTATACTTTCTAATAATCAAGATAATGACTTAAATAGTAATATTGATTTGATAGGGGATCATCAAATTGATGATGAAGGTTAAATAGATCAATCAAGGATGCTTTCATACTTCATCCTTGATTATTTGTAGATTTGGTTAATAAACAGCAAACATTAATTAGTAAAATACAAAACTAAATAAAATTATGTGGGTCTATATCAATTTTTAACTGATATGCAGATGGTATATCTGCATATTCTTTCCATAATGTTAAATATTTTTGTAAATTAAATTTTCTTTCTACAATAACAAGTATTTTATAACGATATTTTCCCGATAATTTTAGCATCATTGCTTCTGCAGGACCAAGAATTCGAGCTGAACTTTTTGGCGCGATTGATAAAAAATATTTTGCAAAAGATAATGTTTTTTCAGGGTTCTTACCAGTTATGTTAATTGCTGCCATTTTTGCAAAAGGTGGCATTTGCGCTGCATCTCTTGATGATAATTCCTCTTTAATAAATGATTTCTCCTCATTATTAACCAGCGCTTCTATTACCTTATTTTCAGGGCAGTAAGTTTGAAGTAGAACATTGCCTTGTTTACTCATTCTTCCAGCTCTACCCCCAACTTGGTGCAATAGCTGAAAAGTACGTTCAGAAGCTCTTAAATCTCCACCCATAAAACTAATATCTGCATCTACAATAACTACAAGTGTTAGATTTGGAAAATGATAACCCTTTGTTACAATCTGGGTTCCAATCAAAATATCTATTTCACTATTTTCCATTTGATGTAGTAATGTTTGCATCTCATTAGCAGAACTGGCCTGATCTTTACTAATGATAGATATTTTATTATCAGTAAAAATATTCTGTACTTCTTCTGCTATTCGTTCTATACCTGGTCCACACAATATCAAACTATTTTCTGTATCACACTCAGGGCAATTTGTATAAACATGTTGGTTAAATCCACAATGATGACATTCTAGCCGGTTACGAGATTTATGAAAAACCATATAAGCAGAGCAAGAAGTACATTCAACTCTGTAGCCACAAGATTTACACAACATAAGAGGGGAGTATCCACGACGATTCAGAAAGATTAAGGTTTGTTGGTTGTTTTTTATATTTTCTTTTATTGCTTGAATCACTGTTTCTGATAACCAAGTACCCTTTTCTAAAGATTCTTGACGCATATCTACAATTTTTACCACTGGCAATAAAGCTTTATTAAACCTAGAATTTAATTCTACTAAGTGATATTTACCAATTTGTGCATTATATATAGATTCAATAGAAGGAGTTGCAGAAATCAACAATAACTGATGCTTCTCAATAAAGCTTCTAAGTACTGCCATATCGCGTGCATGGTATAAAATTCCTTCATTTTGTTTGTAGGAAGCATCATGTTCTTCATCAATTACTATAATTCCTAATTCCTTATAAGGTAAGAATAGAGCGCTTCTAGCCCCGATTACTACTCTTATTTCACCAGAAATAATTCCACGCAAAATACGTTTCTTCTGCGCTTTTGTAACTTGGGAGTTCCATATTATTGGTTCAAAGCCAAAACGTTCTGCAAAACGTGATATTATTTGTTTGCTTAAGGCTATTTCTGGCAGCATAATAAGAGCTTGTTTTCCCTGTGCTAGTTGATTTTGAACTGCATGAAAATATATCTCAGTTTTGCCCGATCCAGTAACCCCTTTTAGTAATATGGGTGTTTTATAATTTTGTATTTTCTCTAGAATAGATTTTTGATCTATAGATAGTTCGTGTAAATTTGAATTTACACTAATTTCTTGAATAGTGGTTTTTATTGGTGGTTCATTAATATCTACAGGTAAAACTAGTTTTGCTACTGTGCCTAAATCTGTTAAGTAATAATTAGCACTTTTTTTGATTAATTCAATCATGTTGGGGCTAATTTGGGCAGGAATTCTTGGTGATTCACTAATATTCTTTAAAGTCTTTCTAGAATCTTTGCAATTAATTTCCCAGACAATTCCGGTTAGAGTTTTGTTTCTAAAGGGTACAATTATCAAATCTCCAATAGAATGTATATGCTTTGATTTATAATCAAGAGGGAATAAACCAATTCGTGGAATTAATACTTTGATTATTTGCATGATTCTGTTTTATATGATTTAAAATAAACTATCGATATTCAAACAACATTGCGGATTTTTTATCTCTAGTAAATCTTTCGGAAGTTTTTGTTTTAATTTATATAAATGAGTTTCAATAGTCATTGTTTCGCTATTTTGATGATAATTCCAAATTTTATCTTTCAAAGTTTGTTTGCTAGATGCGAAATTCTTTCTAGTTAACAACTCAGAAAAAATAGAATTTTCTTTATCAGTAAGCAATATTTCGGTATCAGATGAATTTATTTTTGCTAAATTTTGATTATAAATCCAATTTTTATTAATACAGCAAAATAAATTCTTGTCTTGTACAATATAAGAAATCAGCCACAAAAATTGTTGTAATTTAATTGGCTTATGTAACGAAATTTCATTATTAATTATGGAAAATTTAGATAAATTGATTATGGAATTGATGCGATAGAATGGTAGAATATTTTTATTAATTTTTTTGTCAATTATCAGCAAATCTATTTTAGCAAGATTATCAGTAATTGTATTATCTACATCATCAACAGGTTGCAAGCTATTTAAATTAATTATTTCTATTATGGAGCAGTTAGTATCATTATTCTGGCTGCTAGTACCATTATTTTCTATTTGCGATGTATACGATATATTATTATATTTTTTACTAATAATATCATTCTTTGCCGATATTTGTTTATTAATATCAACACTAATATCGCTTGCTTTAGTTAGGTAATTAATATTGTCATTCAAAACATCAAAAATAATGTAATCATCACTAACAATTACAATATACTTCTTATTCTCAGTCAACTCATAAGATTTCATTTACTAAGGCTTACGCTTTTTGCAGTTTGTCCCTTTTCTACCCAGAACCCTTCAGAAGGTGATAAATCAGACGATACTGCCCCCCTATCATCAAACACAAAACATTCACCTTGCCATGCACCAGATTTATTTTTTGTCTCCTCTAAATATTGCAAAATCCCACCATTTAAGTGATACACGTCTTTTATTCCCAGATTTTTCAATAAGGCGGTTGATTTTTCACATCTAATTCCCCCTGTGCAAAACATTGCAACCTTTTTATCCTCAAAAAGTTTCATATTTTTCTTGGTCCATTCTGGAAACTTACTAAATGTCTCAGTTTTAGGATTTACAGCACCTTTAAAACTACCGATCTTTACTTCATAATCATTACGAGTATCAATAGTAATTACATCATCGCGTTTTATAAACTCATCCCAATCTTTGCTTTCAATATATTTACCTTTTAAATTTTCTACATCTAGCTTGCCAAATTTTAAAGCTACGATCTCTTTTTTTAATTTTACTTTTATTTTAGAAAATGGCTGCTGATCGCAATAATTTACTTTGATACTAATATCTTTTGCACCAGTAAGTTTTTTTATTTCATTTATTACAAAATATAAATTTTCTTCTTCCCCAGAAATAGATCCATTAAAACCTTCATTGGCTAAAAGGACAGTGCCACAAACATATTTTCTTTTTGCTGCTAACAAAATTTGTGGTTGTAATATTCCTGTATTCTCAATATTTGTAAAGCTATAAAAACTTAATATAGCAATTTGTTTCTTTGTTGTATTTGTCATATTTATTTTATTATATTTTTCATCTAGTGAGTGAATTAGAAAATACATTCACTGCAATTTTATCCATAGCTTGGAGTTTTCACTATATCACTAGATATTATTCTATCTTTAATGCCACAAACATTGTTACATTACCCCTCTTGATTAAAGCTACAGCTTTTTGTTTTTGTTCAATTTTTATTTTTTCATATAAATCGTTAAACTCTTGAATATTTGTAATTGGTTGCTTGTTGAGCTGCATCACTAGATCGCCAACTTTGAGGTCAGAGTTAATTATTTGCGATGTTAATTTGGTAACCACAATTCCTGTACTTTTATCGTCTAACCCAAATTTCACCCTTACAGAAGAAGAAAGATTGGCAAATATAATGCCTGATTTTTGCAATATTACTTCATTATCATCTGCTATTTCTTTTTGCTTAGATTTGAACTCTGCAATTTCTATAACCAAATTAATTAATTTATTATTTCTAGTCACTCCAAGCTTTACTCTTTCACCAATATAAGTTTCAGCAACAAATAATTGTAGTTTTCTAGAATTTAATACTTTCTGACCATTAAACTCTATAATTAAATCTCCACGTTTTAGACCCGCCCTTTCACCGGTTCCTCCAGGTTGAACATTAACAACTAAAACTCCGTAATCCTTATCCAAAGATAAAGCTTCCGACAATTCTGTTGTTATGTCTTGTATTGCTATATCTAAACGACCACGAGTTATCTGTCCTTTTTCTTTTAGTTGCTTCATAATATCTTGAACAGTGTTAGATGGAATAGCAAATCCAATTCCAATATTTACACCAGTCCCTACATCTGAAATAGCAGTATTTAATCCTATTACCTCTCCTTTAATATCAAATAATGGACCGCCAGAGCTTCCAGTATTAATGGCAGCATCTGTCTGAATAAAATCATCTACTAATTCATCCATAGTTTCACCCAAATCTCTACCTTTTGAAGAAATAATACCAGTAGTTACAGTACCACCAAAACCTAATGGGTTACCAATAGCAATAACAACATCACCGACTCTGGTTTTTTTAGAGTTTGCAAATTTAACAGCAGGTAGTTTTTGTTTAGCGTCGATTTTTAATAAGGCAAGATCTGTTTTAGCATCAGAACCAATGATTTTTGCTGGAAACCCAACACCGCTTGATAATTTTACGTAAATTTCATCTGAGTTAGAAACTACATGATCATTAGTTATGATATACCCTTCTGGATCAACAATAAATCCAGAACCAAGTACCATTGCCTTTGGATTAACATATGAATTCTCAAAAGAAAATGGCGTGGGTGGTTCAAACTTGTCAAGAAAATCATTAAATTGTTCAACGGGAATTATTGCTGGTAAATTACTCCCCCTATCATTAATTTTGTTACCATACTTTATTGTATATATATTCACTACACTAGGTATTAATGGTTCAACAATATCGGCAAAACTTGATAAATGAACAAAATTTGTTTTCTCCTTAGAATTTAAACGTTCTAAAGTAGGTTTTTTTAAAGGTTGGATATAATCTTTTGAGGCTTGAGCGTAATTAACCCCTATAATCAAAAAAAAACTTATCAAAATATTATTTAATTTTTGTAGATACCTTTTTTGCATAAAATTACTACCCAATATTTTGTTACTTTAAGCGAATAAAATTAAAGTTTATTCGCTTGTTAATTGTTACCCACTGCCTATTGCTTTATTGCCCAATTTGTAAATATTTAAAAAATTTAGATTTTGGTGATAAAATAAATTGCGTATTTTCTTTATTTAAAGAATTTCTGTATGCTGTTAATGATCTATAAAATTTATAAAATTCTGGATCTTTAGAATATGCAGCATTGTAAATTCTTGCTGCTTCATTATCGCCCAAACCTTTTATCTTCTGAGAATTCATATAAGCATCTGATAATATAACTTTACTGTTTTTATCAGCACGCGCCCTTATTCTTGCAGCTTCTTCTTCTCCCTCAGCTCTAATCTGCTTAGCTTCTTTATAACGTTCAGTTTGCATTCTAGAATAGATTGCTTCACTATTTTCTTTAGGAAGGTCAGCTTTTAAAATACGAACATCTATTAACTCGATACCAAAAGCCTTTGTCTCTACTAGAACAAGATCACGAATCTGATACATTAAATTTGCACGCTTCTCAGTTAATAATGTATTTAAAGGATATTTACCAATTACAGTACGCATCGCAGACTCTAAAATTTTATTTAAACGCAAATTTGCTCCAGCATAATTATGAACTGTTTTGATAAATTTTACAGGGCTTGTGATTTTATATTTTGCAAATGCGTCGACTATCACTCGCTTTTCATCAGAAGCGGTAAGCTCTTTTTCTTCAGCACTTACATTCAAAATACGTTTATCAAGAAACTGTACATTCTGTACCAACGGAATTTTAATATTCAGCCCAGGTTCTTCTATTATCCGTACAGCTTCACCAAATTGAAATACAACAGCTGTTTGTCTCTGGTCAACGGTAAATAAAGAGCCTGTAACTATTATAAAAATAGTAAAAATAGTTGCAATTGTAAGATAAGATTTATTCATATATCTAAATGTGTTTTTTGTTAAATATGTTTATGTGTTTTTTGTTAAATAATGTTTTATTTATTAAGTAACCAGCACTATGGATTAAGTATGCTTTTTCTTATATAAGCTATATTTACTATATAAGCTATTCATATGGCCTCGTTTTTGTTTCTATTCCTTCTTTATTTATTAAATAGATTTTTCTTATTAACTGCCATATGAGGCAACATATTATCACCGCCCATAATAATTTTATCAGAATCTTGTAATATTGATTCAACAGTCTCTATATATAAACGACTTTTAGTAACATCCTTACTTATTGTATATTGCTTATATAATGAATTAAATCTATCTGAATTACCTTTTGCTTTAGCAATAACCTCAGCTTTATAACCTTCTGCTTCTTGGATCATTTTAGCCGATTGGCCACGAGCTTTAGGAAGAATATCATTCTGATAAGCTTCTGATTCATTAATTACTTTTTCTTTGTCAGCTTTTGCGGTCTGAACATCACGATATGCAGCTATTACCTCTTCTGGTGGTTCTGCTCGAAGTAATTTTACCTGTTCAATGGTTACTCCCGCTTCGTATTGGTCAAGAGTTTGTTGAATCAGATTTTCAATTTTATCCGCAATAGCTTGCTTCTGATTCGAAAGAACTGAAGTAATTGGAGTGTTACCTATTACTTCACGAATAGCACTCTCTGCTGCAGCTTTTACAGTTTCTTGTTGATTTGCCAGATTGAAAATATATTTTGATAAATCATTAATATGCCACATAGCGTCAACATTTAGCTCGATGATGTTTTCATCACCCGTTAACATAATGCTTTCACTTTTTATATCACGCGCCGATACCGCACCGCTTGCTCTAGACCTCCCTGTTGAACGATAACCGATTTCAACACGTCTAGACATATCTACTTTTTCGATAATTCTTGTTTCAAATGGGATTGGAAAATGGTAATTCAAACCTGGCCTAGCAGTTCGATGATATTTACCAAAACGAATAATTGCTGCTTGCTCACCTTCTTCAACCTTATAAATCCCAGAACTAAGCCATAATAATACTAATCCAATCAGCACTAATATTACCATTTTAAAATTTAAGTTAAAATTAAACTCGTTAAAATTAAACTGTGATTTATTTCTTTTTTTAGTAAAAATATTATCTTCTTGGTCGGAATCATCCCAAGGAGATTTGCTAAATATTTGACCGTATATTTTGTTTATCATTATTTAAGAACCATAAAATTTGGATTTTGTAAAAACAACTAATTATGTATAATATAGTAACTATTATAATATATTGCAAGTATGACAAAATTTAATAAGCAACAAATCCAAAATCAGATTCAAAATATTATCTCGAATATCAATTTTGCTGATAATTCTACAGTACAGAATCGATCATCAGAGATTATTATAAAAAATAACAATCTTACATTTTCTTTAGATATTACTGGAATCGAGTTGCCAATTGCTGAAGAAGTTAAAAACAATACAATTAAGCAATTACAGAATATTAATGATATAAACAAAATTAATATAATTCTTACCAGTCATAGAAGTCATGATAATCATACAAATGACAGTGATACAAATAATAACTCTGATTCAAATTCACAAACAAAGCATAATCCAAACCCAGAGAAGGCAAAAATACATATTGAAGGTGTAAAAAAAATTATCCTTATCGCGGCAGGCAAGGGAGGTGTAGGGAAATCTACAATATCAGCATTGCTTGCTCATAAATTAAAGTCTGAAGGAAAAAGAATTGGAATAATTGATGCAGATATTTATGGTCCATCTATCCCCCATATGTTTAATTTAAATGGCAGACCCAAGATTGAAAATAATCGTATGATCCCTTTGCAAAATTACGGTATATTTGTTAATTCTATAGGTTTTATAACTGACCCATCCTCTTCGATAAGCTGGAGGGGGCCGATGACTAGTAAAGCAATATATCAGTTATTATCACTAACTAGCTGGGGTAATTTAGATTATTTAATAATAGACACCCCCCCTGGAACAGGAGACATACATTTAAGCATATTGCAAAATTATATTATTGATCATGTGTTAATGGTCACTACCCCTCAAAAAATATCTGAATTAGATGTTGCAAGAGCTATTAATTTGTATAATAAATTTGATATACCAATTATTGGAATAATAGAAAATATGAGCTATTATATTGATCTGCAAACAAAACAAAATATTTCATTGTTTTCCGGAAATAGCGGGCAACATATTGCTGAAAAATACAGAATACCACTATTGACAAAATTACCTCTAAAACCGGAATTATCTGCTGATTGCGATTCTGGACGTAATTTAAATAAATATATCAAGCTGTTAAACCCCGTTATCTTATAACAATTCCCATTTTAAATTATGTAGTAAACTTTACTTGAATTAGCATATAAATAAAAATATGTTCAAAGATTGAAGCTTTTTACCTATAATTTATTCGCGTTATAAGATTCATTGAATACACAAACTATTTTTTTGCTAGCGCGCAAGGTTAATTTATGAAACACCTGTTCTATAACTATCATATTGCTATTATTGGGATCAAGGCGAAAATTAACCATGGATTCGCGCAAATCTTCATCTACAGCAAAAATAGCAGGTATTTCGTTGTTTTTATCACGAAATTGCAAATAAGTAAATTCTCCATCGTCAAAAATTTTGATAGGAGCCATTTCTTCGTTACCACTAATAAAGTAATTAAAGTTAAGTTTCTCTGGATGACTTAGATCCGGTCCAGAGGAAATGTTACTAGATGCTAAAGTCCTGATTTGATCCTGTTCGTCTGGGTATAAAAACTTTACATTAAAAACCATCCTTGGATCTCTGATATCTAAAGTTTCTTCGGCATATAATTCAAAAAAATAGGTGCGTTTATTAGTGATAAGCGTCATGTTAGTAGTTGCATCCTGTTCCATGGGCTTAATAAAAATACGATTACCCGCAGGTACAACTTGCCAAGAGGTGGTATCTCCCATAGAAATACTAACAACCTCTTCTGACTGAGAAAGTTCAATACTTGCTTGATACCCATAATAACCAGTAAACTTAAAAACATCGTTAGGATTATAAACTATAACACGAATCCGACTATCAATTGGTGTTGGCCTTGATTCACGTACTGCCATTACGGATTTCGAAATACATAATAAAATAATAAAAGCTAAGGTCCTGTTCATAGTTATTTACTTTTTGTATCTTCTAATAGTTTTAACTGATAATTTGTAACTGTGAAGTTAAATCTTGTATCATTAGGCAAATCAGGGTCAATTTTATCAATTTCATACTCAATTGTGGCTTGCTGGACCATCTTCTCAAGATTTTTACCTGCAGAGTCATTTATTACGGATTCAAATTTAACAATTGCTGTAGACATATTTTTATATGAAATAGATATAATTCTTGGAACTCTATGCAAAAATTTTTGATATTTCATTACTGGAGAGGATGGGTTATCGATATTCATAAAATTATAAAACCGACGAAAGACAATACGCGTTGAATTGTTTTTTACAAAAATAAACTGTTTTCTTAAATCGTAATAGTTATAGCTTTCGCGTTTAATCACATAATTTTTAATCATTATATCTAGAATTGACGCTAAAGGATCATTATCAATTTGATTAGCTTTTATTATTTTCGCTGTTTTATTATCAGAACTATCAGCATTTATGGAGTATTGAACTGGAACAACAGAAGGAAATTGATTATTTATATTAATAATCACCCCGATTAATAACACACAAATAATAAACACAAACAAAATCAGACACGATCTTTCAGAGAATGGATGTATATATTTATATTTATACCATTCTCTGGAGTCTTTATAATATTTTCCAGATTCAATATATTCCTTTAATGATATATTTAATGATTCCATTAACTAGCAATAAAAATTTAAATTAAATTTAATTATATCGCGTGATAAATTAGAATTATAGCTAATTTTATTAGCATCAGGCTAATCTAGAAATAAAAATTATTTATCTAAGTAAAATTAATGCACAAATACAACAGCCTATAGTTTATTATAATAAAAAGCCATAAGCTCTTGCGCCCTGAAAGAAAATGTTGATATTATTATAAATATATTATTACTTAATATATCGAGTTTAATTATGAATGGCATATTAAAAAATAGTTTCTTTATCTTGACTTTATTAGGTGTTTTATCTTGTACACACAATGTGCCTTATGAAGTAAAAAGTCCTTGCGTTTCTGTTGATGGTTCTGATCATACATACGGTATTAATCCTTGTATTCGTAGACCTGCTAATATAAATTACGCAATTAGTTAAAATTAGCGGTAATTATATCATTTCTCATTTTGAATTAGAGGTTTGCATTTCAAGGTGATGCTGTGCAGATTATATAAATAGGTGAGCACAGACGAATCGGCGCAAAATGTTAATATATAATTTGAAATGGGAAGTGGTGTTAGTTTTTGTATGCAAACCTCTTTGTTCTTAAGTTGATACCTCACCATTTTTAGATTCTATGTGCTGCGTGTCTAATACTCTTTCTCCTCGTTGTTTTTGAGAAAATTATTCTTGATGTACAAATACATTTTTTGTATACTAATCTTTTCAATTTGAAGTTGTTCCTAAATTAAATATATTCAATTAAAAAATAACACATATGGGTAGCACAATAAATTACCAAGTAGTCGATAATATAGATGCAAGTATTTATTGGAAAGATTTATCAGGAAAATATTTAGGCTGTAACAAATACATGGCCCGAATGATAGGAAAAAAGCGCAATCAAATTATAGGTTTTACTGATTTTTCGTTGATCGATAAAAACCAAGCTGAAAGAATTAAGGAAAATGACATATTAGTTATAAATAATAACAAAAAATATGAATTGGAAGAAACGATAATAGATAGCGATAAAAATAAAAGAATATTTTTAAGTTCGAAAAGTCCGTTACTCGATGAAAATAACAAAATTATAGGTATTATAGGTGTATCTATTGACATTACTCACCATAAAAAGTTGATAAATGAGTTTGAAAGAACTGAAACCAGTTTGAATGAATATTCAAGTATAAAAAATCGATTTCTTAAGAATATTAATCATGAAGCGAGAATACCTCTGGGTTCAGTTTTATCTATATCTGAATCATTAAAAAATGATTGGCACAGTTTTAGTGACAAAATGAAATTAGAAAATGTGGAATTAATATTTAAAGAAATTAGCAGATTGTCTAAATTTGTGCTAGATACGTTTGATACTTCTGATTTTTCTAAAAATGGGATTAAATTACAATTAAAAAAATGTAATTTTTCTAAGTTTTTAAAAGAAACTGTAACTAGATATCAAAAATCTTTCTGTGATACGCAAATTACTATCGAAGTAAATCATTTTGATGATTATTTTTTTGCATTTGATACAATATTAATTTCTCGCGTTATCGAAAATATAATGATGAATGCTGTTGAATATTCTCCTAAGGCAAAATCTATTAAAATAACTTTATATAAAACAAATTTAAAAAACACAGAAATACCTGCGGTCCATTGTTGTATTAGTGATGAGGGTGTAGGCGTTCCTGAAGATGAATTGAATTTGATATTTAGCCCTTTTACAGAAAGCAGTAGGACGGCTTCTCAGGCGTGTGGAGTTGGTTTGGGTCTTAGTATATGCAAAGAAATTATAGAGGCGCATTCAGGCTATATCTGGGCAGAAAATAATTCCATCACTCCAGGTGTAACTTTTAATTTTACTATTCCTACTAATCTTTTATCTTTGTCTAGTGATTTTGTTATTTCAGATGCAGAAGCAGAAAAAAAATCAAGTAACATTGTTAGAAGGCAATTATCACGAAAATTATCAAATATAGAGAAAAAACCTTTTGCCTTAATAGGAATCAGCCCTTTTAATAGTTATTTTTCCACAGAAAAAATTCTAGAAATTTGCGAATGGATTCACAACGAGTATGATGATTTTGCTATATTTATACCAAATGAAATTTCAAAATATACCTTTGAAGCTTTAGGTTACACAGAAGCGAGAGCTAATCGTAAAATAAAGAAACAGGATAATTATACTATTAATAAAATTAATAAGGCTTTAGCATATTTTTATGCAAAATATCCAGAAAAGCAGAATATTAAATCGCACACTATTTCTGAACTAAGGCAATATGAATCTTATGAAGATTTATATTCTGTATATTCAAATATGTTTCTCAATAACAAAGAATTTCGAAATAATTGCTTAGAAGTCACAGAATGGGTTTTGTTAAACAGCAATACAACAAACTCGGTGATAGAAGATTATCAGAAAAATATAGCAGTTCAGTATTTTTTATTTGAATTGCCTATAATGACACATGCAACAAATATATTAAAAATAGATGCGTGCGATTTTGTATATCATTCGATACCTAATTTTTTAAAACATTTATATTTAGGAAAAGAATTAGTATCACCAAAGCAAAGATTTTTGGTTCTTTCTTAACGTGAATTAAGGATAAGAAATTTAGTAGATTTTTGTATAAAATAAACTAGTTTTAAATAAAAAATATTCTAAAAAGCAGAGCGTAGCCATATCTAGGTGAGCATTTTTAGGTTGTTTTTTGCTTCAAAATAGATATTTTAGGCAAATAATATGGAAATCCTCTTATCCTTAATTCACATTCTTATGGCCTTGCTAGAGTTATACGATTTCCCATTTCGAATTAGAGGTTTGCATTTCAAGGTGAGGCTGCACAGAGTATATATAGTAAATCATCATTCTCGATAAACAGAGTATCTTTATGATTTTAAAATAGAGAATTTAATCGCCCTGCAACCCTTGATTTATCGATTGCCATAGTTATTTTTCTTCAAATTCTAAAAGCACTTGGCCACCAGAAACATTTTCTAACTCTTCTACAAGAATTTTGGCAATCTTCGCTGACTTTTCAGAAGTGATTATATTTTCCATTTTCATAGCTGTTAAGGTCAATAATTCTTGACCCGTAACTACTTCATCGCCAACTGATACATGGATTGAGACAATTTGCCCAGATAATGGAGCAATTAATTCTGATTGATCTTGGGCTTCATCTCGAACTGGCATCAGAGCTTCTAACTCAGACATTCTTGGTGATCTGACATATGTATCTACAGTAATACCAGAATGTGTTAATCTATAGCCTGTTTTTATTTTCTCGACGCGAACATTATTCTTCTGTCCGCTAATATTTGCAGTAATTAAAGAGCTCCCTATATTCCAATTGCTGCGTACGCTGATACGGTTAGTGCCGTATCGTATGTTATAGCCATCTTCAACAGATTTAATCATTACTTGAAACTGCTCATTATCAATTGTTACAACCCAACGAGTTCCTATTTTATTAAACTGATCAGTCATAGTATTTGTCAATAAAGCGGCTCTTTTTTGTTCTGTTAGGAAGATAAAAATCGCTGTTGCTAAGAACACTTCACTTATCTCGGATGTTAGTTTTGCACCCGAAAAGCCATCAGGATATTCTTCATCTATAAATCCGGTATTAATGTCTCCATCAATAAACCTTTGGTGATTAATCAAAGCCTCTAAAAAACTAATATTATGTGAAATACCTTGAATGATGAATGAGCTAAGTGCATTTTTCATTAAATTAATAGCTTCTTCTCTGGTAGCTGCATAGGTACATAATTTAGCAATCATTGCATCGTAGAACATACTAACTTCTCCACCAGCGCCGATACCGCTATCTACACGAATATTAGCATTTTTAGGAGGTTCCTTATATTCTAATATCCTACCACTTGATGGCAAAAATCCACGAGCAGGATCCTCTGCGCAAATCCTAGACTCAATTGCCCAGCCATTAAGTTTTATATCATTTTGAGTAAATGATAATTTTTCCTTGGCTGCAATTCGTATCATTTGTTCTACTAGATCAATTCCTGTAATTAACTCTGTGACAGGGTGCTCTACTTGCAAACGAGTATTCATTTCTAAAAAGTAAAATTGCTTGTTGATATCCATCATGAATTCTACTGTGCCCGCAGAGAAATACCCAACTTTTTTGACTAATGATGCAACTTCTGCATACATTCTCTGACGCGTTTTCTCGTCAACGAAAGAACTTGGGGCTTCCTCGATTACCTTTTGGTGATATCTTTGTATCGAGCATTCTCTCTCTCCAAGACATACAGCATTTCCATATTGATCAGCAATTACCTGAATCTCAATATGTCTAGGTGCTACTATCAATTTTTCAATAAAAACCCTAGCATCACGAAAACAATTTTCTGCTTCAAATTTGGCAGATTCATATGCCTTCTCCATTTCTTTTGCATTATGAACAACTCTCATACCGCGACCACCACCGCCAGCAGCTGCTTTAATTATGATAGGAAAACCTATTTCATTTGCAATTTCGATAGCCTGGTCTAAAGTGTTAATTGTACCCATATAGCCAGGAACAGTGCTAACACCCGAATCTATAGCGATTTTTTTGGCCTCAATTTTATCACCCATTTTTTTAATAACTTTTGCACTTGGGCCAATTAAGGTAATTCCCTCTCGTTTTAAAATATTAGCAAATTTAGAGTTCTCAGATAAAAAACCATAACCTGGATGCACAGCTTGCGCACCGCTTGAACGTATGGCGCTAATAATATTTTTTATAGATAAATAGCTTTCAGTAGCCGGCGAATTACCAATATAGTAAGCCTCATCTGCGTATTGTACATGATCCGAATTAGTATCTGCTTCTGAGTAAACAGCAATTGATTTTATATTCATTTTGCGTAACGTTTTCATGATACGCAAAGCGATCTCACCTCTATTGGCTACTAATACTTTGTCAAATAATGGTTTATTCATAGTGTATTATTAAGTAATTATAAGTGATTATTAAATTTTTATCCAAAAAATATTTTTATTAAATAATATCTTTTGTCCATAGCTTGGGGTTACTATAAAGGCAGATTATCATGCTTTTTCCATGGCATTTCCGTTTTCTTGCTGCGTAAATATTTTAACGATTTACAAATTCTCCATCTAGTATTTTGCGGTTTAATAATATCATCTAAATACCCTCTAGAGGCTGCAACAAGAGGGGAGGTGATATTATTTCGATAATCATCTATCTTTTGTTGCTTTAGCTCAGGGTCTTTTGATTCTTCTCTGAATATTATTTCTGCAGCACCTTCTGCACCCATTACTGCGATTTCTGAATTTGTCCAAGCAAAATTTGCATCACCACGTAAATGTTTTGAGTTCATTACAATATAAGCACCGCCATATGCTTTCCTAGTGATTATAGTAACTTTTGGAACAGTTGCTTCGGCATATGCATAAAGTAGTTTTGCACCATGTTTAATGATTCCACTATATTCTTGATCCACCCCTGGTAAAAATCCAGGAACATCAACTAACGTGACCAGCGGAATATTAAAAGCGTCACAAAAACGAATGAATCTTGCAGCTTTAGAAGAAGCGTTAATATCTAAACATCCTGCCAAATGCATCGGTTGGTTAGCTACAAAACCCACTGGGCTTCCTTCCATATAACCAAACCCTACTATAATATTTTTTGCATAATCTGGTTGAATCTCAAAAAACTCGCCTTCGTCTACTATGCGCTCTACCAACTCCTTCATATCATAGGGTTTGTTTGGAATATTTGGCACTAGAGTGTTTAAAGACATGTCCACTCTATCAGCTGGATCTGGTGTTGGTCTTACTGGCAATTTATCACGATTAGATAATGGTAAAAAGTTAAAGAATCTTCTAGTTTCTAGTAAAAGTTCAATATCATCTTTAAATGCTAAATGTGCAACGCCAGATTTATTAGTATGAATCTTGGCACCTCCTAATTTTTCCTGAGACACTTCTTCACCAGTAACTGTTTTCACTACATCCGGACCAGTTACAAACATATAGGAAGAGCCACCAACCATAAAAATAAAATCAGTAAGCGCTGGCGAATACACAGCACCTCCTGCGCACGGCCCCATAATTAATGTTAATTGCGGAATAACACCGGATGCCCTCACGTTACGTAAAAATAATTCCCCATAACCACCAAGCGCGTCAACACCTTCTTGAATACGAGCTCCACCAGAATCATTTATCCCGATTACTGGCGCACCAACATCCATTGCAGAGTCAAGTAAATTACATATTTTTTTGGCATGATATTCACCAAGCGAACCACCAAGGACCGTAAAATCTTGACTATACACAAATACTAAACGACCATTGATGGTTCCGTGTCCAGTAACCACCCCATCACCAGATATTTTTTTATTTTGCATCCCAAAATTATTGCAACGATGCTCCACCAACATGCCTGTTTCTTCAAAACTATCTGGGTCAAGCAAGACCTCTATACGCTCTCTGGCTGTTAGCTTGCCTTTTGCATGTTGAGCAGCGATTCGTTTGATACCACCACCCAGGCGTGCTTCGACTCTTTTTTGTTCAATATCTTGTTGTTTATGAATGATGTGTTTAGTCATATCAAAAATACATAGATAATTAAATTTAAATAAATTCAATTATAGTAGTATTTCTAATAAATTGATAGAATAAAGTTTGTTTTTATTAATAAATCAAACTAAACCTAGTATTTTTTGATTAGTTGCAATCCAAACTAGAGATAAAGAATAATGCCATTTCTAATTCAAAATGAGAATTGGCATAACATAGATTTTTGTTACAAATAAGCCGTTTTTTCTTTAAACACGAGTATAGGTTATAACATCTATTTTAGAACTTAATTTTAAATTTTTTTGTTTCAGTTTTTTTCTTTTTTTTTGACAGGGTCATAACCACCTTTAGTAAATGGATGACAACATAAAATACGTTTTATTGCTATAGATAAGCCTTTAACAATACCGTGGGTGTTTAGTGCTTCTTTAGCGTATTCAGAACATGTTGGTATATATCTACAATTCTTTCCAAGCAAAGGGGATATAAAAAATTGATAGAATTTAATAGTTAATATTAGCAAATATTTCATCGTACTATATTACGTATGAAGTTGTTGTAAGAAAAGTTACATTAGTTAGACTTGGTTAAAGTTTATTGAGGTCTATCAATATTAGTTAATTGCCAGTTAGGGTTATTATTTAAACAGCTTTTGGTGAAAGTCCACTCTTCATGCATTTCTTTTACCTTGCTAGTAATGTTTTTACCTGTAAATAATATCTTAATGAAAATATTATTACCAAATAAATATATTTCCGAGATATGAGCAGCAAGCCCAGTTTTAGTAGCTGTATATTTGCCGTAGCTTTTAGTTATAGCTTGGAACTGTTCTAAATATCTTTTATCAACCAACTCTTCTAAATCTACATTACTATCTTTATTATTTGCGCTTAGCATCATTTTAAATGCTGTTTTCGCATTTTTCAAAAACCTAGAAGGATTGAAAGATGGTAGTTTATCAACCAATTCCATTAGTCCTGATTTTATATCTTTTTCATTTTCTTTAACAATTAAATCTTTTAATGAAAGGGTCTTTGTTGTTTTGAAACTTGTTTTAATGACGTTTGATTTTTTAGCTTTGACTGTATTAGTTACGTCTTTCATCTTGCTTCTTGCTTCACCGAAGAATGATTTATTCTTAGTTGGATCATCTTCTGCTGTTATTCCAAGAGTAGCAATTAATTTATTAATTACTAGGAAAGCAATAACAGCAAATATTATTAGTTCAATTAATTGCGCAGACATATAAACCTTATAAAAATTTAATAATAATGTGAAGCTAGGATAAAAATTTTAGCAGCTTTAGCATCCCTTGAATCTTAAACTCACACTAAATATTGTAGTATAAAATAGTAATTTTGCAAAGTAATTTGTTTCTTACTCTTAGCGCGCTAAGTCTTAAATGTTATACCTTGAAAATGTTACTAAGAAGCTAATAACGCTTACATTGAGATTGATAACTAGATATTAAGGAGGATATATTTTATGTTTTCAAATTATTTTAAAAAAACAATTAACCCTCAACATAAAAAATCAAGCACTATATTAGATATTCCATTTTTTGCTGAAAATGATGATGAAAGAGTAACAGTAGGAGCGTATAAAAATAATGCTATTGTGCATAGATGTGTAAGTTTAATAGCAACATCTGCTAGCCATATTCCCTGGTATGTATATAAAAATCATGGTGAACATAAAAAATTATTACCAAATCATCCAGCTGTAAATATTTTAAAAAAGCCACATTCTGAAGTATCAGGAGCGGACTTTTTTACTGAGAATATATCAAGCCTCCTGCTTTATGGTAATAGCTATATATTATGCTCTAATAATAATTCATATTTAGAATTGCGCAATTTGCATCCAGCAATAATTGAACATATAAATGCAAATGGAAATTTAGTCGGATATAAATATAAATACGAAAATAAAGAACAAATATTTCCCATAGACCCTGTTAATAGAATAGGTCGAATTTTGCATATAAAAAATTATAATCCACTAAATAGTCAAAAAGGTTTAAGCGCACTATCTTCAGCAACTAAAGCAATTAATTTATATACGAAAATTTTAAACTGGAATAAATCTTTATTGAAAAATGCTACTCGTCCAAGTGGAGCATTAATATTTCAAGATGGTAATGGATATTTAACGGATGATCAGTTTGAACGTTTGCAACAACAATTTTATACTAATTTTAGTGGTGCTTCTAATTCTGGTAAACCGTTAATTCTAGAAGGAGGTTTAAAATGGCAAGAGACTAATAATGCAGAACGTTTTGAGAAATTTATTGAATTAAAAGATTCTACGGCAAGGGATATAGCCATTGCTTTTAATATACCCCCTCAATTGTTAGGCCTAAATGGTGATAATACTTACAGCAACATGCAAGAAGCAAGGCTTGCTTTATGGGAAGAAAACATCATACCGTTATTAGATAAATATTCGGATGCTTTAAGCAATTATTTATCACATTGGTATGGAGAGGAGTTGCTCATAGATTTTGATCGCGAATCTATTTCGGTTTTAACGCAAAGACGTGAAAATTTATGGGCTAAAATATCTAATGCAAATTTTATGACTATCAATGAAAAAAGAGCCTTTGTAGGACTTGCGCCAATAGCCGATGGAGAAAAATTACCTTTTCAAGGATATATTCAAGAAAAAGCAAGTTTAAAAAAAGAAGCAAATTCAAAAGAAAAGTTAGCTTTAACAGGAGAATAACAGGAGAATAATAGGAGAATAACAGGAGAAATAGAATGAAAATAACAGTAAATAAATTATACGGTTTTATCGCAAAGTTAGTAACCTCTCTTGAAGAAGAATTAGACGGTCTAAAGTCAAGCAAATCTAAAAGCGCAGTGAATGTGAAAAAAAATATAACAGACACTTTGAATAAATTGGTAAATTTAATTATTCAATTAAATAAATTGAGTAAAGATGAACTAGCTGCTTCTGACAAAATCATGACTTGTGAAGATGAGAAAATTATTGAACAATTTTTAAGTAAGTATAAATCATGAAATATGATAAGAAGTTACTAGATGCGTTATTACGTAAGGATTTTAGCAGCTTCATTGGTAAAGTATTTAACACTATTAATCCAGGCGAAGAGTATCACTCAAATTGGCATATAGATTTAATTGCGGATTACTTAGAGGTAGTACGTGCAGGAAAAATCAAACGATTAATTATCAATATGCCACCCAGAGCACTGAAATCTGTATGTATTAATGTTGCCTGGCCCGCCTGGTTATTGGCGCAAAAACCATCAACAAGAATTATGACCGCAAGCTACTCTTCTGTTCTTAGCATTAAACATTCTTTAGATTGCAGGTTGGTTGTTAATTCAAATTGGTATAAGCAATTATTTCCTAAAACAATATTGAGTCGTAAACATAATCAGAAAAGTAAATTCTTAACTACTGAAAATGGTTTCAGATTTGCAACAAGTGTTGGTGGCTCTGCAACTGGTGAGGGTGGTGATATTTTAATTATTGACGATCCACATAACCCGACGCAAATTAATTCTTTGAAAATGCGTAATAGAGCAATTGATTGGTTCGAACAAACATTTGTTACTAGGTTAAATAACAAGGATAAAGGAGCTATAGTTTTGGTAATGCAACGTTTGCATGCAGATGACTTATCAGCGCATTTATTATCTAGCGGAGGTTGGGAATTGCTAAAAATACCGGCTATTGCATCTGAAGATATTATTTATAAAATTGGTAATAATAATATTGGTCAGAAAGAGTATAAATTTGTTAAAGGCGAGTTGTTAAACAGAACAAGAGATAAAATAGAGTTTCTAAATAATATAGAACAAGAGGTTGGTACAAGAAATTATGCTGCTCAATTCTTGCAAGAACCTCTTCCGTCTGGATTTAATTTACTAAAATTGGAAGATATTACATTTTACGAACAAATCCCTGATAAATTTGATTATTATATACAAAGTTGGGATACTGCGATCAAAGTTTCCGAGAAAGCTGATTATAGTGTTGGCACTTGCTGGGGTATTGTAGATAATAAATATTACTTATTAGCGTTAATACGCAAGAAAATGAGTTATCCTGACTTAAAAAAAGAAATAGAAAAATTTAATAATAGATTTAATCCCAAACATCTTTTAATCGAAGATAAAGCAAGTGGGCAGTCAATTATTCAAGATTTAAAATTATCTGGTTATAATAATATTAAGGCCATAAAACCCAAATTGGATAAAGTCACGAGATTCGCTGCAATTACACCAATATTTCAATCTGGCAATGCTTTACTTCCCAAGAAAACAATTTATAACAGAGAATTACTTAGAGAATTAACAAATTTCCCAAATACAAAGAACGACGACATAGTTGATTCAGTTAGCCAATTTTTGAATTTTAGCAAAAGCATAAAGAGTAAAACAAATATACGAATAAGAAACATAGCATATTAAAAATAATTTGTTGAACTCTCTTGTTTGTTGGATTATTTTAATATACTAATATTTTGATAATTAAATTTATAATATTATATTAGTAATTATGAGAAACAAAATTGTATCTGTATCACTTGTTATATTTTTTACCTTAATTTTTGTACAAAATAGTTATGCAAGATTTCGCACCTTAGAAGATTCTAGTTTATGTTATGATTTATATAATTATGATATAAAAGTTAATAAAGACGGAACATACGAAGCTACAACCGAGCTACAGATTGAACTATTGAAAGAACAGGCTAGAAGCATTGTATCTAAATATGATATATCATACAATGGTGATAGTTCTTTTGTAGATATTATTGAAGCAAAAACAATGTTTCAAGGAAAAGAATATCCGGTATCAAAGGAGATGATAGAAGATAAACCAATCGCTAGTAACCAGAGTGGTTTTGATGAAAAAAGACAAATTTCTGTGAATTTCCCTAAGCCAGAGTTGGGAGCAAAAATTTATATTAAATATAAAGAAATTCATAAAAAAGTGCCAATTAAGGGTTTATTTTCAACAGACCTATATTTTGGTGTAGGTGGGTATTGGAAAAAATCGACAGTCAATATAAAGTCAGAAATTCCTTTACTCATTAAGAAGAATGATCCTTATAAAAATTTGGATATAAAAACCAGTAATAGCAATAGGAGTGATAATAATAGTAATTATTTGCACAATGCAACTATAACTTTGAGAAAACCACTAACCTCAGGCACAATTGGAGAAGAACAATCGAGCGGGTTAAACCACAAATATTATACTTATATTTCGTTATCAAGTGTAGATTCTTGGACCCCAATTGGTAGCGTACTAGAGAAACAATACGAAGAAGTTCTTAATCAAGAAATACCTGATTTATTTCTCGAGATAGTAAAGTTAGCTAAAAAAGAAAAGGGGTTAGTTGCAAAAATAAATAGAATCACTTCTAGCTTAAATGAAAAAATTAATTATTTTGGTAGTTGGCAATCTATTAAAGGTAAGTTTATACCTCAAGACCTGGCTAGATCTGCCGATAGGCAATTAGGTGATTGTAAAGATTTTGCTACAATCACTGTGAAGATTTTAAGGAGTTTAGGCTATAAAGCAAATGTTGCTCTTGTTGATCGAGGCGCAGGAAGCCCAGAATTTAATTCACTTTTTCCGTCTTTGGGTGATTTTAATCATGCGATATTAAAAGTAATAGATAAAGATCAAAAAATCTACTGGATAGACCCTACTAATAGAGTCTCTATGGCAGATGGAATTTTCCCAGATATTGCGGGTAAGAATGTATTAGTGTTAGATAAAAAATCTAGTTATGAAAAAATACCTAATGTTTTATCAGATAGTGCTGTGACTAAAATTACCAAAACAATAAAAAATAAAAATACTATACTTTATAACATAAAATTCTTGGGTGAAGAGGCGTTGCAACTTAGCGGTATGGGGATGTATATGTCAGAACAATCAATACAAGATTGGTTATACAGCACTTTTTCGTCTATATATGTTTTGTCAAAAGATAGATTGAAAACTAATATACCTGATCTAAAAAGCAGAATTGTTGCTCCTATTAATATTTCATTGGAGTATAAAAACCCAAATATGTTTTATAAAACAAATAAAGGGTGGGGCTATAAGTTCCCACTTTCTGCACCTTGGGTACAAACAATAATAAATGTAGATATTAAAAATGACATACACGATCTTTATGTAGGTTATCCTAAAACTATAGAACGATCTACAATTATAAAAAATAGGAAAATTTCTGATTTAGATAATTTAAACTTTGATTTACCAAACCAATTTATTAGCTTATCGCGTAAATGTTATATAAAAGATAATGATAGTGTGATTATTGATAAAGCAGTTATACATGATACATGGATCAGTAATGAAGATTTAAAATCCCGCGAGTTTGCAAAGCTAAGACAAATTATTTTAGATAATCATGATAGTTCTATTATCATTGATAATAATTAAATACACCCAACGGATTTTATTAATTCCTTTATTCCTTTTGATTTATTCATTTATATCTCACCTTTTTCGTCTTTAATGGGTTAGCATTTAAAACAAAAAAGGTAAAATCTAAATTCCAAAATATTTTTTAAAAAATGCGCATAGTTCAACGCATGTTTACTATATCTTTTGTACCAATTAGTTACTGTTTTATTCTTATAACCACAATTTATTTTTATAACCACATATTCTTCATCTTAGTAAAGAAACCTTCATTTTTATAGTTGACATCTACAGAATCTAATTCATTATCTAAAGTCATCAATAATTCTTTTTGCTTTTTAGTCAACTTTTTAGGCGCCTGTACATAAGCATGCGCATATAGATCGCCACGAACAGAAGAACGGACTTTCGACATCCCTTTTCCTCTTAAACGTAGCCGATCACCTGTTTCAGTACATTCTGGAATTTTAAGCATTACTTCTGAACCATCAATAGTAGGTACTTTTACTTCCCCGCCTAATATCGCCTTGGTAAAACTAAGAGGTAATTTAAAATGCAAATCATTTCCCTCAACCCGATATATATCATGCTCTTTTATATTAACAAAAACGTATAAGTCACCTGCTGTACCACCCCTTACACCAGCCTCTCCTTCACCAGCTATTCTGATACGAGTACTATCTTCTATACCAGCTGGGATATTAACTATTAAATGTTTGTGTTTATTAACTCTTCCAACACCATAACAAGTTCCACAAGGATTTTTTATTCCTTGCCCAGAACCATTACACTTGCCGCACGTTTGCTCAACAGCAAAAAAACCTTGCTGCATACGAACAACACCAGCTCCATTACAATGTGAACATGTGACAACATCATTAGGGTTTTTAGCGCCATTACCATCACACGTATTACATTTTATTTCTGTAGAAAAACTTATATCCTTATCAATACCTTTAAAAGCTTCTTCTAAAGAAATAGAAAGGTTGTATTTTAAATCTGAACCTCTAATTTTTGATGATTTCCTACGAGCCCCCTGACTAGAACGCCCTCCCATAAAATCACTAAAGAAATCACCAAATATATCATTAACATCAGCGCCAGAAAACCCAGATTGCGAACTATGCCCGCTAAATCCAGACGCACCCGGTCCGCCATTAGCAAATGCTTGATGACCAAAACGATCATATGCAGATTTTTTCTGCTCATCTTTTAATACATCATATGCCTCACCAGCTTCTTTAAACTTTTTTTCTGACTCAGCATCACCGTTATTACGATCAGGGTGATGTTTCTTTGCAAGTTTCAAATATGCTTTTTTAATTTCTGCATCAGTAGCCGATTTCGAAACGCCAAGTACTTCGTAATAATCTCGCTTTGACATAATATCTACACCACCCCTAAAAGATTCTTAAATTCTGATTCTAAGTTTTTTGGATTGTTATTTATCATCACTAACGTCTTTAAACTCACCATCTACAACTTTAGCATCTTTTTCTGAACCATTGCTATTATTACCATCTGCACTTGCCGTATCTGGCTGAGACTGAGCATTAGCAGCATTCATGGCTTCGCCAATTTTCATACTAGCTGTAGCAAGAGCCTCCGTTTTTGCGTTGATTTGCTCTATATCATCCTCAGACTCCATAGCAGATTTAAGATCACTCACGGCTGATTCTATAGATTTCTTGTCTTCATCAGAAATCTTATCAGCATGATCTTTCAAACTCTTTTCCGTAGAATAAATTAAAGCATCTGCCTTATTCTTAGATTCAATAATTTCTTTACGCTTTTTATCATCTGATGCATTAGCTTCTGCATCTTTTACCATTTGTTCAATTTCATCTTCTTTTAAACCGCCAGAAGCCTGAATTGTTACTTTTTGCTCTTTGCCACTTGCTTTATCTTTTGCAGATACATGCACTATACCATTAGCATCAATATCAAATGTTACTTCAATTTGTGGATTACCTCTTGGAGCAGGTGGAATACCTTCTAGATTAAACTGACCAAGCATTTTATTATGCGCAGCTAGCTCTCTTTCACCCTGGAATACACGGATAGTTACTGCATGCTGGTTATCCTCAGCAGTAGAGAATACCTGACTTTTCTTAGCAGGAATTGTAGTATTGCGATCTATTAACCTAGTAAACACACCGCCCAGAGTTTCAATACCTAATGATAATGGGGTTACATCAAGAAGTAATACATCTTTTACATCTCCTTGCAGAACACCACCCTGAATTGCAGCACCAAGAGCGACTACCTCATCCGGATTTACCCCTTTATGTGGATCGCGACCGAAGAATTCTTTTACTTTTTCAATAACTTTTGGCATTCTTGTCATACCACCAACAAGAATCACCTCATCAACCTCAGATGATTTTACACCAGCATCTTTTAGAGCTTTTTTGCAAGGTTCCATTGTACGATCAATCAATTCCATAACTAAAGATTCGAGTTTCGCTCTGGTTAACTTGATGTTCATGTGCTTAGGGCCAGAAGCATCTGCTGTAATATAAGGCAAATTAATATCTGTTTGCTGAGAAGTAGATAACTCTTTTTTTGCCTTCTCTGCAGCTTCTTTTAATCTTTGCAAAGCCAAAGGGTCTTGCTTTAAATCCACTGAGGTTTCTTTCTTAAACTCATCTACTAAGAAATTAAGGATTTTCATGTCAAAATCCTCACCACCTAAGAAAGTATCTCCATTAGTTGATTTGACCTCAAAAACACCATCACCAATCTCTAATATGGACACATCAAAAGTACCACCACCAAGATCATATACTGCTATTGTCTTGTTTTCTGTTTTATCCAAACCATAAGCAAGCGCAGCTGCTGTTGGCTCATTAATAATACGCAACACTTCCAAGCCAGCAATTTTACCAGCATCTTTTGTTGCTTGTCTTTGTGCGTCATTAAAATATGCCGGAACCGTAATAACAGCCTGGCTTACCTTCTCACCAAGGAAATTTTCAGCTGTTTCTTTCATTTTTTGCAAAATATATGCACTTACCTGGCTAGGAGAGTATTTTTTACCCTCAATTTCCACCCACGCATCACCTGTATCGGATTTTACGATTTTGTAAGGAACCATATCCTTATCTTTTTTTACTGTTGGATCGGTGTGACTACGACCTATTAATCTTTTTATTGCAAATAATGTGTTTTTCGGATTAGTTACCGCTTGTCTTTTTGCAGGCTGCCCTATTAATCTTTCATTATTATCAACAAAAGCAACCATAGAAGCTGTAGTTCTTTCACCTTCTGAATTTGCTAAAACCTTAGGATCTTTACCATCCATTACTGCTACACAAGAATTTGTTGTGCCCAGATCTATTCCTATAATTTTACCCATAATAATACCTCCATTAAATAAACATAATAATATTTAAATACAAATTTAAACATAAGAAGATTTCTATATTATTTTTCTAAAATATAAATTTCTTATTTTAAATTCATGTTTTAACCACATTTATTTATATAGGAACGTAATATTTATTTTACAAGAGGTTAAAAAAATAAAAATATTAAAAACGCTAATTTAAGATAAGAAAATCGAGTTATTATATGGTTTCATTTTTAATTATCTTTATTATTCTATCTAACTCGGATAGTGGAGAATATGAATAATGCTCAAGATGATTAGTATTTTCTGCAAGATACTTAATCATACCTAAATCCACGAGCTGTTGAAGAAAATATTTGTGTTTTTTTAGTTTACAACCATCTGGACAAAATACATATACTGGCTTACCAGTGTTAGCAGACTCACTACAAATGGAAATAGAATCAAGAGTAGATATTATATATTTTGCTTTTTGCATTATATTATAATAAGGATTATAATCATTATTAGACGAATCGTAAACTATATTAGGCCAAGAAAAATTTTCCTTAAAATATTTTTTTACATGTACGGGCACGCGGCGACCAAAGCTTATAAAAAATGGTAATGAATGACTACCTGCAATTATTGATAATCTTTTACCTAATATTTTTAAATTTTTCAAAGTAAGGGTATGGTCTTTTTTAGAACCACCAATAATCACTGCTATAAATTCTTTAAGATCAGGATAATTAGTTTCAAATTCATTCCCCAATCTGCACAACTTATTTCTAATACCAGTTAGTGCACCAAGGATTCGTATTACATTAGGTGCGCTATAACTAAAACTATCATGCTGAGGTAGTATAATAAAATGAAACTCTTTGGGGTTAATATCTGGTCGCATAATTTGGATAATTTTTATATCACCACCAGAAATTCTCTTTAAATATACAGCCAGCGAAGCAGCCCTACGCCCTGAGGATATAATAATTTCAGGAATTGTTGAGTGTTTTAATTGCGATAGAACAGATTTTTTTACATGCAAAGGGAAAAAAGATAAAAAACAATTAGGCAAATTAGCAAACACATTATATTTTATATATTTCAGTTCAAATCTTTCCCCTAGCCCTTTCGCGAGCTCAACACCTTGCGTTGCTTTTCCGGGCCTATCATCTACTAGAACCCAAATTTTTGTTGTTTTTAGTTTGTTCTGATCCATAATACCAATATTATCAAAAAATAACTAATACGTCTATTAGTAAGAGCACATTTAACTATTAATTATTTCTGTCTATGACAAATTGAATATCTTTGACCAACTCTATAATTGAAACATTCGAACCTTTTGTTTCAAGATTTAATCGAAGCAATGGTTCTGTATTAGAGCTGCGCAAATTAAACCTCCAATTAGAAAATTCCATAGCTAGGCCGTCAGTATAATCAATTACAGGCTTCTGGGGTCTAAAATGACTTTCTATACTACTAATAACTTTAGCAACGTTATTTACCTTATAGTTAATTTCGCCACTACAAGGATAAGCAGATTGACTTTGCTCTATTATATTAGATAGTTTTGTCACTTTCCCATAGTTTGTACTTAACAAGTCGGCAATTAACAACCATGGAATCATACCACTATCACAATAAGCAAAATCTCTAAAATAATGATGAGCGCTCATTTCACCGCCATAAACTGCATTCTCTGATCGCATTTTTGCTTTAATGAAGCTATGGCCAGATTTGCTTTGCACCGCGATTCCGCTAAATTCCTTCACTATATTTTGGGTATTCCATACAAGTCTTGGATCATGAATTATTTTACTACCAGGGTGTTTTTTTAAAAAACTAGCAGCTAATAAACCAACTATATAATACCCTTCTACAAAATTCCCCTTCTCATCAAAGAAAAAGCAACGATCAAAATCCCCATCCCATGCAATTCCCAAATCTGCCCGATTCCGCCTTACAGCATCAGAAGTAACGATTCTATTACCTGGTAACATAGGATTTGGTACACCATTTGGGAAATTTCCATCTGGCTCATCATGGATGTAAATAAATTGAAAAGGTAATGATTTCTGTAATAACTTAATAACTTCACCAGCTGGACCATTACCTGGATTTACTACTATTTTTAATGGTTTGAGCTTATTAATATTAACATAGCTCAGCAAATGTTTTATATAATCTGATTTGTCTTTTTGTATTGTTTGCCTACAGTGCTTGTCCAAAAATTCACTTGATTTAACAACATTATGAGTGAGTACATTATGGGTCAGTAGATAATCCTGTATTTTTCCCAATTCATTTTCCATGCTTATAGGTCTACTACCTTGCTTGACCATCTTTATACCGTTATAACCTTTTGGATTATGGCTAGCAGTTATCATTATACCACCATCTACACCCTCATTCTCCCGATTCCATGTATGAAAATACACCTCCTCGGTACCGCACAAACCAATATTGACAACAGAAACACCAGAATCCGTTAGACCCTTAATTATTGCATCTGCTAACATAGGACTCTCAAGTCTTACATCATATCCAACTATAACAATGGTTGGTTTTATAAGCTTTGCATAAGCTACGGCAATTTTATAAGCCAAATCTGCATTTAGCTCTTCTGGAACTTTGCCTCTAATATCATAGGCTTTAAAACATTTTAGTTTATCTGTAATCATAGACAAATGAACCGATCAATTACTCTATGGACTTTGCTTTTATCCATAGCTTTAGGTTATATTTTATTAATAGTTTGACTTATCATAGCATTTTTATAAAAATAGTCATCTAATTGTATTGTAATTATTATTAAAGAATCATTTTGTAGATTAGATATATTGCCTAAATGTTCTTTCGATATATATCGTGATTCATTAGCCGAAATATTAACAAACTGGTCGTTTAACTTAAATTGTGCTATTCCACTTACAACCATCCAATTAGCTGTATATTTAAAATATTTCGACAAATCAAAACTAGTATTAGAGTTAATTGTCAATCTATGTAGCATTACTTGTTGATTAGATTCAATTTCTTGTAACGCGCCCCAATGGAACTTTTTAACTTTATTAACGTCTTTTTGAATTTTAGAATATATTCTTTTAACCGCTTCAGAGCTTTTTTTATTAGTAACTAATAAACCATTTTTCGTACTAATAATAGCAAGATCTTTAACACCAACAGCCCCAACTAATTGACCATTATTTTCAATATAACAATTTGATACATCATGCAATTTTGCACTCCCTTTAATTATATTGCCATTAGAGTCAACAGGAGATAGATTACTTAACGACTCCCAATTTCCAACATCACTCCAACCAATGTCACAAGGAACAACCACCACTTTCTTGGATTTTTCTATAACGGCATAATCAATCGACTGTTCTGGTGCCAATTTAAAGGCTGATGGATTAATTCTGATAGCTTTATCGTCAATACCATTAAATTTAGGCATAGAATATCGTACATTCTTCAAAATATTAGGGCAATATTTCTTCATTTCTCTTAAAATACTACCGGCAGAAAAACAAAATATTCCTGAATTCCATAAAAAATTATCGGTCGCTAAACATTCCATAGCTAATTTTAAATTAGGTTTCTCAATAAACTCTTCGACTTTATTACCTTTATATTTTATATAACCATAACCAGTCTCCGGACTATCTGGCTTTATACCAAATGTTACAATAGAGCCCTTTTGCGCTAATTTTCTTGCTTTTGTAATTGCTATCTCAAATTTCCTTTGATCCAAAATCAAATGATCTGCCGGTAATATTAGCATTATCTCATCTGAACCATAATATTCTTTGACATGCAAAGCAGCTGAGGCAATTGCTGCTGCAGTATTTCGACCGAAAGGCTCTAAAATAAAATTTGATTGAATGGGTCTTGCAACTAATTCATTTACTTTATTATATTCCTCTTTAATTTGAAGATATAAATTTTCATTAGCAACAGTGATAATATTTGTAACCAAGTTAACGTTGATTGCTCGGATGAATACTTTTTGCAATAAACTTTGACCATCATCTAACTTAATAAAAGGTTTGGGGCATTTCTTGTTAGAGACTGGCCATAAACGACTACCAACTCCACCAGATAAAACTATTGCTTGCATCTTGACCTACCAAATTTTACTTCGAGTTTTAACAAAACTTAATTCTA
The DNA here is from genome assembly GCA_020627625.1 of Alphaproteobacteria bacterium. Taxonomy (GTDB): domain Bacteria; phylum Pseudomonadota; class Alphaproteobacteria; order Rickettsiales; family Rickettsiaceae; genus Megaera_A. The sequence continues at coordinate 38,595 of JAHDGL010000003.1, forward strand.
TTTTTGCATAGTGTCAATAGTTTTTAACAAAAGATAATAAATTTTAATAGAATTTAATGTCCTGTAGTTGTAGTGTTTGAGTAACTACTCAGTAAAACACGTTACCAGGTTATTAAAGCTTTACAAAAATGTAGTAAATGCTAAACGCGCGCTGAGGGTTGAGGTGTGTGTATTTTTTTAAAAAATATTTTGGAGTTTAGATTTTATAATAAAACGAGTTGAATTAGCCTATATTTATAGATTAGCCTTAATCTATATGGTCTTTAATAGATCTATCCTTGTAAAGATATAATGCAACTAGCCCAAGAATTGATGCAATAATTATGTAATATACACTAGAAGTTATAGTACCAGTATTTTGCACTAAAGATGCGATAATATATGGTGTTGTTCCTCCAAAAACACTAGTTGCCGTATTATAAGAAATAGATAACGCTGTGTTTCTGATTGTAGTTGGATAAAATTCAGCTTGCAGAGCCGGTTCTGGACCAATATAAGCAGCTGCAATAACAGAAAACGATACCAAGCCCAAAGAAACCATAAAAAAATCACCCATTTCAATAATTTTTAATAAATATGGACTAGCAACTATTATGCATATTAAATTCAAAACAAATATTTTTCTTCTACCAATTTTATCAGATAACCAGCCAGACAATAAAGTAACGAATATCATTATTATATAACAGGAATTAATCAAATAAGTAATATCTATATTTGAAAATCCTCGATTCATTTCTAAATAAGATACAAGGTATATAGCTACAAGATAAAAAATTATTGAACCAGTCATATTGATAAAAATTGATACGATCATGTCAAACCAATAATATTTAAATGTGGTTTTAAGCGGGGACTTAGATATTTCACCACGTTTTTTGGTATTTTTAAATAATGGAGTTTCTAAAGTATGTGTTTTTATATAAATTCCGGCAAAATAAATTCCTATTCCTAGAATGAATGGTATTCTCCACGCCCAAGAATCAAATTGCTCTGGTGAAAATATAGTTTTTATAGCAAATAAAACAACTGATCCCAACAATATTCCAGCGCATATACTAGCCATAGAAACACTGCCAAACAAACCTCTTTGATTCTTATTAGTATGTTCAATAACAAAAGATACAGAACCAGTAAGAGCACCTCCCATAGATAAACCTTGCATCATTCTAATCACTATCATGATAGTAGTAGATACAATTCCCAATGTTTCGTAAGTTGGTAAAAAACCAATGGCAGCAGTAGGAATTGCCATACACATAACAGAAGTGCTTAAAGCCACCTTGCGACCAAATTTATCACCGATGACACCAAAAAATATACCGCCTAGTGGACGCATTAAATAACCAACTGCAAATACCAGGAACACTTGTAACAAAGCGACACTAGGGTCAGTTTCTGGGAAGAATTTTTCTCCTAGTATGGGTGCTAAATGACCAAATAGAACATAATCATACCACTCGAAAGTATTAGCTACTCCGCTACTTATTATTAATTTACGTTTATTCATATGGATATCCTTTTTACATTCTTAATGATTTTTTATTTTAAATTGTAGCGTTTAACTAATTATTAGTAAAAACAAGAATGAAAAACTTGCACGACAACCTAAATTCACGTTCATAATAATCTTATAAGATTTTTAGTTAAAAATAAACTTATTTTACTATAATTTTAACAAAACAAATATCGAAAACAAAATAATGGTCTTAAAACGTGAATTAAGAATAAGAAATTTAGTAGATTATTGAAATATATTGCTATTTATTTTTATTACTACTCAACCGGTATCACTATATTTTATTTGCTACAAATTTAACTCTTTCTTTTCTGAGTATATGATAAATAATGTTGATGGTATTATAATTAACGCGCCTAATAAAGTTGCTTCTGTTGGGATTTCGTCAAAAATTATATAAGCAATAATAGCTGATATTATCAACTCAAAATATCTATAAGGAGCAAGTGCTGTTACATCAACTATCGCAAAAGCCTTTAGCAAGAAAAATAAAATTAAATTTGTACTAGCACCAAGAACAAATAATAAAATTAATTCTTCAATTGTAGGAATTACCCAATATTTTATTGCAAAAGGCAATGCAAACAAGGCTGTTATAATAGCTGAATAAAATAGCATACTAATCATTGATTCCTGAATAACATATTTTTTATTAATAACGTCTAATACAGCAAAAGCTATGGCAGATATTACAAAAATTAACACCTCTAAGTTAAAATCTTCTAAGCTTGGGGTTAAATTTATTACCAACCCAACAAAGGCAACAAATGTAACAACCCACCTTTGCCAAATAACCATCTCATTTAAAAAAAATACTCCAAAGATCAATACAAAAATAGGTATAGTAAAACTAACTACCGTTGCTGTAGTAACAGGAACAAGAGTTAATCCGTAACTCCAACCTGCCATTCCTAAAAACAATAATCCACCTCGTAACATGTGCACCACGGGCCTACCTGTTCTTAAGGTTGATACGCCATTATACATTATAAATGGTATTAGAGTAATGGTACCAAACATAAAGCGAAGAAAAGTTATTTCATAGCTGTGCAAATGAGTGCCAGCATATTTAGTAATTACATCATTAATCGAGCTACTAATTAAGCTTAAAATAAACCAGAAAATCCCTATAAAATAAATATCCAATTTGCTGTTCATAATTTACTCTATGTTAGATAAAAATATAATTTAGGTTAAAAAATTTACGTTAACATATAACGAAAACCAAAAATAAGAAAGATATTTCTTAAAACTGGCAAAACAACAATGAGATGATTTGAAGAAATTTATCCTTAATTCACGTTATAAGATAGGTGAGCACGGACAAATTCTGCAAAATGCTAATATATTAATTTAAAATGGGAATTAGTATGATATGTTTTACAAAATTAGTTCGGGTTATATTAATAAAAAAGAAGGAGCGCAAGCCCCTTCTTTTTTATTTGAGTTAAGGAAATTATGTTTGATATTTTTTTGATTCAAGATTTATGCACCAGTATCACAATTTGCATTATCGGCGTCGCCACTTAAAAAAGCAACTAATTTAGGTGCTCCAAAAATAATACCCACACCAGCAGCAGTTGCAGCAGCGATTCCCCAGTTTAATTTACCAAGAAAAAGGCCCACACCCACCGAGAAAATGGCTATTGTTGCAATACCTCTTGCTATACCGCCAGATAAATTCTCTACTAAGCGACATAAAGTTTGACCTATAATATCATCGCTATTAGCATCTGCAGCAAAAGCAGCATCAGAAGAAGATATAATTACAATAATTGCTGCAAAAACTAAAAATAAACGCCATGCTAAATCGGCATTCAATTCAATGTAAAATTTGGGAAAATTCATAATGTAATAACCTCTATCCAATTTGATTAAAAATTAAACCATAGTTTATGTTTGCAGAAAGTAACTATCTGGTCAAGGCGTTTACTTTTAAATTAAAATAAATGTAATAATTTAATAAGCAACTGTGTGTTTTTTATGTTTTATAGTAATTTTAGCAATTGAGGTTGAATAGTTGTTGTGAGGTTTTACAACGCGAATTAAGGATAAGAAGATTTGCTTATTCAGAATTTTTAAGCTATTTTGACATGGAGGCTAATTCTAGCGCACCATTCTGCTAACAGGTTTTTTATTAGATATAGAGCGTTGTGAAAGAATTTTGCTTACAAAATCAGATTTTACTTTAGCAGGTTCTTTTGATAAATTAGTTCGAGTTGCGTATCTAGTTATTTGATCTAGATCTCCATGAATAATTTTCTTTTTCGCTCGATCTATTACTTTTATAAATTTATTCAAATCATTTTTATTAGGGTAGCTTTCTCGGATAATATTTCGAATTTTATTTACAGATTTTTCCATAATTTCTGTGCTTTGCTGCGTAGAAATTATTTTATCAAATATTTCTTTGTCAGGATTTAGGGTGTTTTGTACTTTATCCTTGGCTTGAGTGATAGATTTGTCCAGAGCCTTAGTAACCTTTCTTAAAACATCGTCCGATATTTTTAATTTTCTTAATTCTGTTATAATATCACTTTTTATATCTGAAAAATTTTCATTTATTTGCTTTTCATTCTCGGGCAAATTTTTATCTACGTATTGACAAAGCTCTTGTAATAATAATTTTGTGTTTTTGTTATGATCTACTTCTTCTGTTACACTTGTCAAATCTTTTAAAGATAATTTAATTTTACCTATACTATCAGGAGAGACTTGTATTTTCTCAGCTAGTTTTAATAATTTAGTTGAATATTGTTTTATATTAATGACTAGCTTGTTTTCGGTAATTTTCTTTAAAACAACGTTTAATTTGCCCAGTTCTTTTTTGAAATCAACATTTTTTAGAAGTTCACCGACATGCTCCAACACTCCTGAAAAATATACCAATAAACCGATTGCTGGAGAATAAGCTATTAGGATACTATTAATAGCGTAAATAGAGGCATCTATAATGTTTTTTGATAAATCGGGGTGATTTTTATTAATTGCTTTTTGAAATGCAGATATGGAATCAATTGTATTAATTGTCGATTGTAACAGGAAGTGCGTATTAGACATATATTTATTGCTTATATACCGTTCCAATGTTTTGTTTACAGCAGACAAAATTGTTTGCTTGTACATACGTTGAATAGAAGAGTGTTTTTGGTTTGTTAAAGTTAATTTATCTAATTGATTTTGGATTATTTTATCAAAATTACTAGATGCATTAGTCAATCCTTGGTTTAAATTTTTTGCCATTATTTGGGCTTGTTTTTCTATTAAACTTAATTTATGGAGTCTATCTAGTTTTTCTGGTGAGAGAGTGAAGATATTTTGTTTTAAGTGATTAGATAATTGTGGAGTATCTTTGGTAATTGAATTAATTTTTTCGATTTGACTAAGCATGCTTGGGTTTTTATATAATAATGACATGATTTTCTCCATTTTTTACATTATTATTAAAATGATCTTAACTAGTAAATGCTAATTCGAAATACCAGCTCAATCAAACTTATCCTTGCTAAAAAGCATTTATTTTGTTAGTTTACGTGTCGACATTAACACAGTATGTCTAAAACATAATAGTCGTTATAGTTGTATATATGTATTATTTAATTTTATCTGTGTAAAATTATAAAAAGTCATTCTTTTTAAACAAAAATAAATATTCTTAAAATCAAACTACAGATAACAAGGTGATATAAAATGAACATGAAAAAAATATTTTTAATATTAATAACATCAATTTATGCAAGTAATACTTTTGCTGTTACTATAGAACAGGCTTTAATCAGTGGATATAATCATAATGAAGAGTTGCAGAATATAAGAGAGGATTTTTTAATTGATATTGAAGCTTTTCCTAGAGCTTTATCTGGATTCATGCCAAGAGTACACGCTGGAGTAAATTTTAGTGAATCAAAAACTAAAACTAATAGTAATTTAATCTCACCTAGCAATACGAATAAAAATAAATACAAAACTTATTCTATAATTTTAGAACAACCAATTTTCAATGGATTTTCATCAATAGCAGATCTTAATGCTGCTCGTTCTAATTTTCAGGTTGCAACTAATGATTATTATGCAAAAGAACAAAATATCTTTTTAAAAGAGATTGATACTTATTTAAATTGTTTTGAGGCACAAGAGAAATACAAAATTTCTAAAATTAGCGTAGAGTCGAATAGAACTCAACTTAAAGCAATGCAAGAAAAATTTAAGCTAGGAGAGGCTACAGAAACTGAAATTGCTACTGCAAAAGAAGGGCTAGCTACTGCAGAGGCGAATCAAGCTATATCTTATGCAAATTATGAAGCTACTAAAGCAAATTTTTATCAAATATTCGGTATAGAAGTAGATTCGATTTCAATGCCAGAAATACCTCTTGACCTTCCTAACGATTTAGAAGAACTAATAAAAAAGGCACTAAAGTTCAACCCAAATATTAAAGCTGCTAAATATAGATCTAAGTCATTTAAGGCAAGTGAATTTGCTTCAAAAGGTAGATTATTGCCAAGAGCAAGTTTTAAATTCCAAAGTGACCGCACGTATTTTTCTCCACAAGATATTGCATCAAAACATATAAACAATCAAAATAATAGTGCAATTTTTTCTGTTAATGTACCAATTTTGGAAAAAGGTGGCATTGAACATTCTGATGTTAGAATTGCTAAGCATAAAAATCGAAAAGCCATGATTGCTTTAGATAATGTCATTAAACAAATAAATTCTAACTGTAAAAGTAAATGGTCAGAGCTAAAAGCTGCAAAATCAAGAATTACAGCTACAAACCAGGCGGTAAAAGCTGCAAAAATTGCATATGATGGAATCACACAAGAAGAAATGCTAGGATCTAAAACTATAATAGATATATTACTAACAGAGGAACGTTTAAATAAAGCTAGAGCTAGTAGTATTGAAGCAAAAAAAGCTTTGCATTTGGTAACATATCAAATTAAGGCTCTAATGGGGCAGCTTACTGCAAAAGAAATGAATCTTAAAGTGGATTATTTTAATCCAGAGAGTAAAATAAAGAAAAATAAAATGAAAGTTATAGGATTCTAGTTGTGAAAGAAAGTGATGAGAAGCTTGATGATATACTAAAATCAATAAAAAATATTATCGATGATCGCAATTATACAACAACACCAGAAAATAATTCTGATGAACTACCACATGAAGATAATATATTAGAGTTAACGGAGTTATTACCTAATAATAGTAATAGCTCTATCGAAGTTGAAGAAGAAGGTTTTAAGATTAAGAACCAAAATGACTTTTCTATTTCTTTAGAAACTGAGAATAAAACTAAATCAGCAATTAACAAATTGATCGATTATTTGAATAAAACAAATTTTCAAGAAAAAGAAGAACCTCTCAACTTAATAATTGATAGTTTAATTAGGCCACTTGTAAAAGAATGGCTAAATAATAACTTGCCACAAATCGTTGAACAAATAGTCAATGAAGAAATTCGTAAAATAATTTTAAAACGGTAGATAATTTATAAGAGAGCAAAATGGGAAGGAACGCGTTAATTTTTACCTTTATATTAGTGTTGAGTTGTTGTTTTGCTAATGCAGAATATAATACCAACCAATTACCAGTTCTGCCAAATATAAAAGAGCAAAATCAACATAATTCACTTAAAACATTAAGTTTTTTTCAACGAGTTAAAAACTTTCTAGGATTTGGTGATCAAGATAATGATTCTGTTGTATCAATTATAGAAGAGGACGATGATTATCTCGTTGTTACGGAAGATAATAATGATGTTGCAAAAGAATACTCTATTACATCAGATATTAATGATGATTTTAATCTATCAACAACAAACCCAGATAATCCTGATACAGTTTCAAATAATATCAAAGAGGTTGATAATAATGAACTATTAAGTAAGGATAAGAGCCCTAACAGTAATAATGATGATACTGATTTTAGTGCAAATATGGCAAGATTTAACGATCTTGATGAAGAAGATATATTAAAATTACCACCCGGCTTTGACGAAACAGAAAATAATTTTGATGATCTAAAGAATTCTTTTGAAGAATTAAAAGGTACAAGTGAACTGGAGGATTTACCCACTATTGAGCAAAATGTTACTTTAAAGAAAAAAATAGATTTAGATGAAACAATCTCGTCTAAAGAGCAGGTTGAATTTTATGAAAAGATTTCACCTAAAGACTTGATTTTACTTGAAGAAAAGATAGCATCTAATAAAGAAGTAGTTTCTAAAGGAGATATAGAGTCAAAAGAAGATATTACATTCCAAAAAAAAATAACAGAACTTAAGTTAGGCGATGATACTGATCTATCAGGTGAACTTGTGATGCCATCAGATCTTACAAAAGATAGTAAAGATAATATACCTAATTATATTGATATAGCAGATAGTAATTTAGGTTCAGAAAATTTATTGAATAAATATAAAGATGAATTGCAATCTAAGAAATTAGGTACACAGAAAATAGAAAAAATAAAACCAGAACAAATTTCTTCTGACAATAAAAAAATGGAAGAATTTACAGAAGTGACCGCAGCAGATTTAAATGAATCTCAATTGAATTTTGCTAACAATGAAGCGCAGGTGTTGATGCTACCTAATGATGATGTAGTTTTAGGGGATCTAACACAAGTTGCAAAAAATAATTTAATAGATTTTAAATCATATGCAAAAATATTTTGGACGCAATATAATAAAATTAAGAATGAATCTGAGCGCTATGTTATTGACAAATTTATTAATGATTATAATGAAAATTTCTATAAAGAGGATGATTTATACGATGAAGATGACCTTGCAATAAAGTTAGGCGAGGCGCTTCAGTCTATAAATAATAATAATATAAATGATTTGATTATTATTTTAAATAATTACCCAATATTACAGCTGGAAACAAAAGAAAAAAATACATTGCTTCATCACGCAGTGTTGAATGGTAATTATTACGCAACAAAACTACTTGTTTTAAAGGGAATAAATGTTTTTGCTACTAATAATAACAATCAAACAGCTCTTGATATTGCTAACAACATTGGTGATAAACAAATTATATTCTTATTGAAATCCGCAGGCCTTAAATAGATGTTTAAACATAAGGATATACAGAGAGTTTTACTATATAGTAAATATTAGAGTTTGTACGGCACTGTCCAAAAGATTGTATAAATTATGATTTAATACCAATTCTTGTTTTGAATTTAGATGTTTGCATCTCAAGGCGAGGCTGCGCAGCGTATATAGATAGGTGAGCGCAGACGAATCGGCGCAAAATGCCATAGCAAATATGCATTGAACTATACATATTTTCTAATTTATCTACTATAGTAATTTATATCTCACCTTTTTCGTCTTTAATGGGTTAGCATTTAAAACAAAAAAGGTAAAATCTAAATTCCAAAATATTTTTTAAAAAATGTGCATAGTTCAACGCATGTTTACTATATATAATTTAAAAATGGAAATTGGTATAACATAGTTTCTCAAATATTCCCGAACACTCTTATTGACTCTTTAAATTTCCTTCTTTTTCTAAAGCATACAAATCATCACAACCGCCAATATGTTTATCATCGATAAAAATTTGCGGCACAGTACGCATACCCCCAGCTTTCTTAATCATTTCGTTGCGCACTTCTTCGTCGCTCGCGTCAATTTCTTGATAGTCTAAATTTTTACGTTGTAATAACTGTTTAGCACGTACACAATAAGGACAAACAGTAGTTGTATAGATTATAATTTTTTTCATTTGGTTATCTCATGTTTAGAAACTATATTGTATACAAATATCTAAATTACTATAAATTATATGTCAACAAATCATTTTAAATTACAATCAGATTATCAACCAACTGGAGATCAACCTCAGGCTATCAATAAATTATTGGATGGTATAAATTCGGGTAATCAATCGCAGATGCTACTTGGAATTACTGGCTCAGGTAAAACATTCACTATGGCTAATGTAATCCAAAAAACTGGACGCCCAGCATTAATTATGGCTCATAATAAAACATTAGCAGCGCAATTATATTCCGAAATGAAAGCTTTGTTTCCAGAAAATGCTGTAGAATATTTTGTATCTTATTATGATTATTATCAGCCAGAAGCATATATACCAAGAACCGACACTTATATTGAAAAAGACTCATCTATTAATGAACAAATTGACTTATTAAGACATTCAGCAACACGTTCATTAATGGAACGTAGAGACGTAATAGTTGTTTCTTCTGTATCTTGTATATACGGACTTGGATCACCAGAACTATATTCTCAAATGACTTTAGAAGTAGAATCAGGCCAGAATTACAAAAGACAGGATTTTTTAAATAAGCTAGTGGAATTGCAATATAATCGTAATGATATTTCTTTTGAGCGTGGAACTTTCCGGGTTGTTGGTGAAAACATAGATATTTTTCCATCTCATTATGCAACTAGAGCTTGGAGTTTATCTTTTTTTGGAGATGAACTAGAATATATTAATGAATTTGATCCATTAACTGGGCAAAAATACCGTACTTTAAAAAAAGCTGTAATATATGCTAATTCGCATTTTGTAACTCCAGAACATGTTATCAAAGATGCTATAAATAATATAAGTCAAGAATTAGAAGAAAGGCTAATTATACTTAAAAATCTAGATAAGCAGCTAGAGTCACATCGACTAAATCAAAGAACCCAATATGACATTGAGATGCTACAAGCAACTGGAACTTGTAAAGGTATTGAGAATTATTCCAGATTTTTAACAGGGCGTGCACCTGGAATGCCACCTCCTACTTTATTTGAATATTTGCCTAAAGATGCTCTTTTATTTATTGATGAATCGCATGTTATGGTACCTCAATTACGAGCAATGTATAATGGTGATAGAGCCCGTAAAACTTCACTAGTTGAGCATGGTTTTAGATTACCCTCGGCTTTAGATAACAGACCTTTGAAATTTGAAGAATGGATGGAGTATAGACCTCAAACTATTTTTGTTTCAGCAACGCCAGGACCCTTTGAATTAAAAGAAACAGATGGCGAAGTTATAGAATTAATTATAAGACCAACGGGTCTTTTAGACCCAGAATGTATAGTCCGTCCAGCTACAAATCAAGTAGAGGATCTAATTGACGAGATACAACAAGCAGTAACCAAGGGATTCCGAGTTCTTGTCACTACTTTAACTAAGAAAATGTCTGAAGATTTGAGCAATTACTTGCAAGAACTTGGTCATCAGGTAGCCTATTTACATTCAACTATTCAAACTTTAGAGCGTATTGAAATTATAAAAAACCTACGTTCCGGAGAAATTGATATTATTGTAGGAGTAAATTTATTGCGTGAGGGCTTAGATATTCCTGAATGTGGATTAGTAGCTATTCTGGATGCCGATAAAGAAGGTTTTTTACGTTCCGAGACTTCTCTAATTCAAACTATTGGTAGAGCAGCAAGAAACAGACAGGGAAGAGTAGTGCTATACGCTGATAAAATGACTAACTCTTTACAAAAAGCTTTATCTGAAACTAATAGGCGCAGAACAATTCAAGACGAACATAATAAAAAACACGGTATTTCCCCTAAAACAATTAATAGTAAAATCCATACTCTACTTGAATTACAAAAAATAGAACAAACTATTAGCGATGATAATAAACAAGAGATAAAAGAAATTTTATCTAATAATACAAAACTACAAAAGCATATTGATAAATTGCGTAAAGAGATGCGCGCAGCTGCACAAAATTTAGATTTTGAAGAAGCAGCAAAAAAGCGAGACCAAATTAGCGCCTTAGAAGCAGCTTCCTTAAATTTGTAAACTTCAACTTAATTGAAAAGTTTAATTTACTCTATAATCCTAATTTTATCTATCACGAATCGTTGCGCCAAATTTTTGCTTAGAAACATCAATAATTAATTTATTTATAGTTTCAATATCAGATTCTACTAATGTTTTATTATCATCCTGAATATTTACAGAAAGTGCTATAGATTTTTTACCTTTTTCTATATTCTGACCTTGATAAATATCAAACAGATTCACAGACTTAATCAATTTTTTATCAGTATTTTTTATAAATGCTAAAATCTCACCAACTGATTGATCTGCGTCAATAATAAAAGCATAATCTCGAGTGATCATTTGATAATTTGATATGTTCCATTCTGGCTTCTTACCATATTTCTCCTTACCAAAAGGTAAGTTTGATATATTAATTTCAAAACCCATAATATCATTATCAATTTCAAAATTCTTTGAAATTAGAGGGTGTATTTGCCCCCAATAACCCAAGACATTCTTGCCTAAACTAATAGATGCAGACCTTGTTGGATGATAATATGATGGTGCATTATTTTTGATCTGACATTTATTAATATCAAGTCCACATAGATTTAGAATCTTTGCAATATCTGCCTTAATATCAAATACATCGAATAATCGATGATCACCATGATTATTCTTAGCAAAATTCATGCCAGTTCTAATAGCTGCTGCATGAGTAATTACTTTATCACTAATATTTTCAAAAATTGGCCCAACTTCAAATAATGATAAATCATTGAATGATCTATTAATATTATTACAAGCTAATTTCAATAAATTTGGTAAAATTGAAGGGCGCATATAATTCAGATCACTACTAATTGGATTCATCAAAGTTAATTCATCTTTTATCTCTGAAAAAAGTTTAGCTTTATTACTATCCATGAAAGACCAGGTAACCACTTCATCATATCCACCAACTGCAAGCAACCGTTTAATATCAGAAATACGTTTTTGCGTACGTGGAATAATTTTTGATACATTAATTTTTGGCAATGGATTTTCTGGTAATTTATCATAACCATAAATACGTACTATTTCTTCTACGATATCTTCTTTTATAGAAACATCGTAACGCCAACTAGGAATCGTAATATTGATAGACTCTGCAGCTTTTTTACAAGTAAAGCCAAGCTTGCTTAAAATATTACAAATTTCTTCAGGGGATAAATTAATATTTACTCTAGATTGTAAGAAATCCAATGGAAAATTGATTGTTCTGATTGGTAATTTATCACTACCAGCAATAATTGCCCTAGAAGACTCTCCGCCGCAAATAGATATTATTAAATCTGTTGCAAAATCTAGCGCCTTTAAAGTAAATTCTCTATCTACATTTCTTTCAAAGCGATATCTAGAATCAGTATCTATCATCAGATTGCGACCAGTTTTTGCAATATTCTCTGAATTAAAACTTGCAGCTTCTAGAATGATATTTTGTGTGTTATCATCACAAGAGCTGTTCTTCCCCCCGATAATTCCAGCCAAACATTGTATGTTCTTTTCGTCTCGAATTACTAAATCTCCATTCTTTAAAACATACTCCTTATCATTTAGAGCAGTAAAGTTAGTATCAGAATCCAGTGTTTCTACGGTAAGTTTTGAATCTATCTTCGACGCATCATAAGCATGCATTGGTTGCCCGAAACTATATGCGATATAATTAGTAACATCTACTAATGGCGAGATTGAACCAACTCCAATATTTTCTAGTAAATTCTTTAACCATTCCGGCGTTTTGGCATTACTCAAATTTTTAATTTCTCTAATTGCAAATAATGGACAAGCATCATTATTTTTAACATCTAATGAATAATTTGTTTCAAAACTTTCTGTAATATTAGGAATTTTTAGCTCTTTTAAATTGCCAACCCCACAAGCCGCTAAATCTCGCGCTATACCATATACCCCAAGTCCATCAGCTCTATTAGGAGTAATATTAATATGAATTACCGGATCATCCGCTCCAAGATACTTGATAGCTTTTTGGCCAATGATTGCACCAGAGCTAAGCTCGATAATACCATCCGAATCGTCGCCTAAACCAAGCTCATCAAATGAGCACATCATGCCACAACTATCTACGCCACGTATTTTAGCTTGTTTTATCTTAAAATTCCCTTTTGGAATTAATGTACCAACTTTTGCTAATACTACCTTTATACCAGCTCTAGCATTTGGCGCCCCGCACACAATTTGTAATATCTCGGATTTAGTTTGTACTTTGCAAAGTTTCAGCTTGTCTGCATCTGGATGTTGTTCTGCTGATATTATTTCCGCTACTTCAAATGCGCCTAATTCATTTGATCGATCCTCAATTTCTTCAACCTCTAAACCGATCATAGTCAAACTATTTGTTATTTCTTCTATGGTCTTATCTGTATCTAAAAACTGTTTAAGCCATGATATAGTAAATTTCATCTCGTTAATCCTCCTGCAAGTGTTGGTATGTCTAAAGCGCCAAAATTATAATGATTTAACCATCTTAAATCGCCCTCGAAAAAATTTCTCAAATCTTTAATACCATATTTGAGCATAGCAAAACGTTCTACACCAAGCCCAAAAGCAAAACCTTGATATTCTTCTGGATCAATACCAACATTACGCAGCACATTAGGGTGCACCATACCACATCCTAAAACTTCCAACCATTTATCATCTTTATTCATCTTAATATCCACCTCAGCCGATGGTTCTGTAAAAGGAAAGAAACTCGGACGAAATTGCACCTCAATATTAGATTTTTCAAAAAAGGTACGAATAGAGTCAATAATAATATGCTTTAAATGACCCATATGAATATTTTTATCAATAACCAGACCTTCTATTTGATGAAACATAGGAGTATGAGTTAAGTCCGAATCGGAACGATATGTTCTTCCAGGAGCAATAAATCTATACGGAGGTTTCTCGCTTTGCATTGTGCGAACCTGAATAGGTGAAGTATGAGTCCTAAGCAATTTTGTATCTTCGCTTGTTTTTTGTAAATAGAAAGTATCATGCATTTGACGGGCCGGGTGATTTTCGTCAATATTTAATGCAGTAAAATTATACCAATCATCTTCAATACTTGGTCCATCTTTTATGTCGAAACCATATTTAGCAAATACTTGTATTAATTCATCCATACATTGTGTAATTGGATGAATACTACCAGATTTATTCGGCCTTGCTGGAATAGTTAAATCTAATTTCTCATTAGCAAAACGCGCCTCTAATTCTTTTTTTGTAATAATTTCAGATTGCTTGTCAATTATCTGTTGAATTTGCTTTTTTATCTGGTTAATTTTCTGCCCTAGCTCTTTACGCTCTTCGGGCTTAGCCTTGCCTAATTTTTTCATTTCTTGATTAATTAGACTAGATTTCCCAAGAAATTCAACTTTCATATCCTGCAACTGACGCAAAGTCAGTGACTCTTTTATCTTGATGGTAGCTGATTCTAATATTTGCTCTAACATATTATGATGCCCTAATTATGATAATATAAAATTTGCTATAAACATAAAAAACGCACGCACTTTGACATGCGTATACTATATTATAGCAAAATTAAGTTAAAACTATGGATAAAGAGAAGTTTAGATTTTTAGTATATTTTCTAATTTATTCACTATATCGTTGCCGCTCATTAATCGCGCTGCAAGGATAGTTGATTTTGCAATTAATTACAAGGATTGAGAAAAAAATTGTAGAAGTTCGATATATTAGTTACAAAATTTAATATTAATATTTTATTAAGAAATCAATTGTACAATAATAATTGATTAACTAAAGTGCAAATATCAAATGGCAAGTAAAAAAAATAATGAAGATAATTTAAAAAACCTTCCAGAAAGCAAAAATGTTCTAGTTCAAGGTGCGCCAGATATACAAAAGAACAATAAAAGTTTTAAAAAAAAACTTGATGATTATCAAGCCGAATTTAACAAACTAGACAAATTAAGTACTAAACAAAAAATTATTTTAGCATTTACTGCAATAATTCCACCTGTAGCAATAGCAGTTTATTTTTTAATAAAAAGAAATAATAACATACAAAAGAATATTATAGAAAATAAAGTCTCTGAATTAATCGAGAATAAGGGATATACGGAAATACTAAATCATAAGATAAAAGTTTTAAAGGAAACAACGGATGATTATAAAAAAATTATTCCTACTGCTAAAAAAGATAAAAATATTATTTCTAAAAAGAAAAAAACAAATAAAAAATTTACAAACAAAATACTTGAACAGACTACAACAAAAAAGTTAAATCTTAAAGGTAGAGGACGCTAAAATATCTCAGGGCGATTAAATTCGCTCAAAGAAAGTTATGAACAGTTGAAAAAAATAAGGTTTGGCACTATTTTAAAAAGCTGATAAAAACTAGCAAATAGCGCCGATGAAGAATATAGTATAGTCCTATTTTATGATTTCAAAACAGAGAATTTAATCGCTCAGTGAAATTTTAAGAAAATTATTCTTGAAGAAAGATTATATATATTGTATGTTCAGATGCTCTTTTGATGAAATATCTAAAAAGAAATTCACACGTATTCAGTTAAAAAAGTTAGTCTATTTATAAATAGTTTATATATTTGCTGATACGGAGGTATAACTAACAAAACAGGAAAATTTTTATGTCTAACTTACCTAAGATTAGCGTTAGCGATTTGCTAGATGCTGGTATTCATTTCGGCCACAAAACTTCGCGCTGGAATCCAAAAATGGCACCTTACATTTACGGTGTTCGTGATAATATTCATATTATTGATTTACAACAAACTGCTCCTTTGATGAGGATAGCACTGCAAAAAATTTATGATACCGTTAAAAACAATGGTAAGGTACTTTTTGTGAGCGGTAAAATTCAAGCTACAGATTTAATAGCAGAGTACGCAGAAAAATGTGGGCAGTTTTATGTAAACAATAGATGGTTAGGTGGAACACTGACAAACTGGGGTACTATTTCAAAATCGATCAAGAAATTAAATAATATTGAAAAAATCTTGGAGAGCGAAGAGCAAATTGCCACTTTTACCAAAAAAGAGATTTTAGATTTAACTCGTAAAAAAGAAAAATTATTAAAATCTTTGGCTGGTATTAGAAATATTGGTGGACGCCCCGATTTAATAGTAGTAATAGACACAAACAGAGAGCATTTAGCAATTAGTGAAGCTGTAAAGCTTAATGTGCCAATCGTTGCGGTTCTAGACAGCAACTCAGACCCAGATAATGTAGATTACCCAATTCCTGGTAATGACGATGCAATCAGGTCTATCAGATTTTATTGTAATTTATTTGCAGAAGCGGCTCTTGCAGGGATTCAGGACGCTTTGACTGATTCTGGTGCAGATGCCGGTGGTGCTAAAGAGGTAAATGATAAAACTTTAGATGGTGTAACTAAGTTAGAAAAAACAGCAAAATTGTCTAAAGCAGTATCTTCTGATTCTAAAAAGAAATCAGAAGATTCAAAAAAAACCGAAAGCAAAACAAAAGCTGAAAGTAAGGTAACAAAAACTGCTGCTAAACAAGCAGAGACTAAGAAAGTGGAAACTAAGAAAGTGGAAACTAAAACAGCAACTAAAACTTCTAGCAAAAAAACAGATGCTAAAACAACAGCGAAGTCTAGTGCTGCAAAAAAAACAGATAAATAGTAATAAAACATAAGTAATTTTTTTAGGGAGATTAAATAATGACCGTAACTGCAGCATTAGTTAAAGATTTAAGGGCAAAGACAGGCGCTGGAATGATGGATTGTAAAAAAGCGCTAGTGGAAGTAAACGGAAACTTTGAAGAAGCGATTGATTGGCTTAGAACAAAAGGCTTAGCAGCGGCCGCTAAGAAAGCTGGTAGAGTTGCAGCTGAAGGCCTCACAGCAATTTGTGTGAATGGCACTAAAGGAGCTGCTATTGAAATTAATTCTGAAACAGATTTTGTAGCCAAGAACAAAACTTTCCAACAAATTGTAAAAGAAGTATCAGAGTTGGCTGTTAATCAGAATGACATAAATTCTTTGAAATCTGCAACTACTAAATCTGGTAAATCTGTAGAAGATGAAATTATTTCTAACATTGCTACAATTGGTGAGAATTTAAATCTTCGTAGAGTGCAATCTTTGTCTGTAAATGACGGTATAATAGCATCTTATATCCATAATTCTGTATCAGATAATATGGGTAAAATATCGGTTTTAGTTGCTCTTGAGTCAACTGGTGATAAAGCAAAATTAATGGAAGTGGGTAAACAAATTGCCATGCATATTGCTGCTGCCAGACCAGAGTGCTTAAATAAAGAGGGTGTTAATCCAGATATTGTTCAAAGAGAAAAAGATATCTTTACTGAGCAATCAAGGGCATCAGGAAAGCCTGATAGTATTATTGAAAAAATGATTGAAGGTAGAATACGTAAATTTTTAGAAGAGATAGTGTTACTGGATCAAACTTTTGTTATTGATGGAAAGACAAAAATATCAACGGTAATCTCAGACCTTGCTAAAGAATTAGGCACGTCAGTAGAACTCAAATCTTATGTAAGATTTGAGCTTGGTGACGGTATTGAGAAAGAAGAAAAAAGCTTTGCAGACGAAGTTGCAGCTGCTGCCAATAGTTAATTAATTTTTTTTAGGGTCAATCATTTGACATTGTTAAACAACTATAGACAAGGTTTTTTTGAAAAAGAACGGGATAAGAGAGTTTTTTATCATATCTAAAGCCTTATAAACGCGAGCATACGTAATAATAATCAAGAAGAAAATTAAATAAGATTAGAGTCCCAAGAAGAATTCTTTTTAACAATAGCGTGCATAAAAGCAAGAAGTTTACGCATAACAGCAGTAAGAGCTACTTTGGCAGGTTTACCGTTATTGATCAAGCGATTATAAAAAGCTTTAAGTTTGTTGTTGCATCTAAGAGATGCAACAGCAGCCATATATAGAACTTTGCGCAAAGAATGTTCGTAGCCACCTGTAGGCTCGAAAATAATAACTAATGAAGATAAATCGTGATAGTTTCTTACCAAGCAAGATAGCAGTTTATTAAATCCTTTTTGACTATTATCAATATCAAAAGATTTATTATTAATAGGTAAATATACTTGTAGAGATTTTTTACCAACATCGATTCCAATATAAGTTGTCATACACGCTACCATTTGATATAGTTTAAAGAAAGAAACGCTACATACTCATACAGAAGGTCTAGGCCTTTAGACATACGTTCGTAGTCAGTTTCCTAAGGACAGGTTTAAGCTCGCGTTCGAAGTTTTGTGCTTCTATTTAGGGTCCAATTTACCTATCCTACCTTTTATATAATTGATCAGATTATACTTATTGGCAATTCTTATTGTATGAGTTTAGGATAAACAAAATTGCATATTTACATTTAGATTGACACTTTTTAGCAAAAAATAACCCCAAAAATACTCAAATATCTACGGATATTCTCCGTTTTTTGAGAACGTTTTTTATTAA